>JAYUAG010000074.1:0-2491 GCA_043741475.1 Thermoflexaceae bacterium
TGGCCACTCGTACTCGGAGTCGAGTGTGCGTACCGCCTCGTCGCCGCGAACCGGCGCCACCTTGGACGCTTCTTTCAGCCTCGGGCGAGCGACCACTCCCGTTAACGCGCCATTCACGCCCAGGTGCGATTCTGGGATCGATGACAACGATGACACTCACGAACCGCGAAGTCCGGCTCCAGGTAGCCCACAACGTCCGCCACCTCGGCGGCTACCGCACGCGTGACGGGCGCGAAACCCGCCCTCACGCAGTCCGCGCCGCCAGCCTCCACCGCCTCACGGACGAGGGTGTCGCGGGTCTCGTTCGCGAAGGCATCTCGACCGTGATCGATTTACGCTCGGCAGGCGAACGCGACCTGATGCCGACGCCCCATCTCACCGCCCATGGCATCCGCCACATCCACGCGCCCGTGTTCGAAAGCGACGCCTCTCCAACGGCCTTCGCGAAGGACTTCACCGGCTTTGCGCCGGTCTATCGCCAGTTCCTGGATACGGGCGCGCTCGCCTACCGGACGCTCTTCGAGGTCATTGCCAACAGTGATGGCCGCGTGCTCTTCCATTGCGCCGCCGGTAAGGACCGCACCGGCGTGGCTGCTGCCCTCCTCCTCCACCTCGCGGGGGTAGCGGACGAAGACATCGTCGAGGACTATTCTCAGTCCGGGGTACTGCTTGCCGAGAGCATGAAGGAGTACCGCCCAACGCCCGAACAGGCCGCCCGCATGGCCAACCTCTCCGAGGACACGCGCCGGCGACTCATGGCTTCCGAGCCGCCGGACATGCAATTGACCCTGGACGCAATCCGCGAGCGCTGGGGCTCGGCTCACGGCTACATGAGCGCCATCGGCGTCGCGCCGGACACGATCGCCAGGCTGCGGTCGCGGCTCGTGGCCTAACGCGTCAGGCCAGTCCGCAGGCGCCCACCTGAAGGATCGCCGAAGGGACATCTTCCCCGAAGGCGACCGTCTCTTCCGAGACCCAGCTCGTGCCGTCTCCGGTGTGAACCGTCACCGTCCGCGCGACCGGGTCGACGACCCAAGCTTCGCGGACGCCATGTTCCGCGTATAGCGGCAGCTTGACCCGTTCGACGAACCGGCGGGTGCTTGGCGACTGCACCTCGATCGCGATGTCCGGCACACCGCGCACCCAATCGCGGATGATGTGGAGACGGTCCGGCGCGATGTAGAGGAGGTCGGGCTGGAAGATAAGCCCCTCGGCGAATTCACAGTCCATCGGCGAGAGGATCATCTCCCCGCCTGCCCCATCTGCTGCGTCAGCCATCTTCCTGAACATGTAGCCGACGATACGTTGGTGGAGTGGGATCGGCGTAGCCATTCGATAGAGTCTGCCATGGACGAGGTTGTGCGGGATCATCGTCTCGGGCGTGCCGAAGTACGCGGCCGAGGTCACTCCTCCTTTCAGGAGGACCGGTTCGTCGAGCAGGGTGGGCGTCGCCATACGGTCAGTTTATCACGAACACGGCGCTGCGAAGCGCTCCGCGAAGTAAATGGGTGTGCGTCAGATTTTGGGACGTCAGGTGCGGATTGGAAGCCACTGTCCGAACCGCGCGCGTGAGCAAGCGGGCTGCAGCGATCCTGCCCGGCGCGTCGGCCGACGACAAACCAGCTAGCTCTGACCATGGTGAACGCGGCCCGCTCCGTGACCGTCGCGGTTCGGACTGATGGAGCAGCTTCGCGCTCGGACTGGGGAGCGGGGCGCTACGCTCGCGGATTGTCCCTGCGCACAAATCTGACGCACACCCAAAGCGAATCGGAGTGACCCGGCCGGTCAGGCCAGTCCGCACGCGCCCACCTGGAGGATCACCGAGGGGATGTCTTCGCCGAATGCGACCGTTTGCTCTGAGACCCAGCTCGTGCCGTCTCCCGTGTGCACGGTCACCGTCCGTGCGACGGGGTCGACGATCCAGGCTTCGCGGACGCCATGTTCCGCGTAGAGGGGCAGCTTAACGCGTTCGACGAACCGGCGAGTGCCCGGCGACTGCACCTCGACGGCGATGTCGGGCGCTCCGCGCACAAGGTCGCGGACGATGTGGAGGCGATCAGGCGCGATGTAAAGGATGTCCGGCTGAAAAACGAGGCCCTCGGCGAATTCGCAGTCCATGGGCGAGAGTATAACTTCGCCGCCGATGGTGTCGGCCACGTCCGCCATTCGTCGAACGCACGTCAAAACGATCTTCTGATGGATAGGGATGGGCGTGGCCATGCGGTAGAGTCTGCCATGCACGAGGTTGTGCGGGATCATGGTCTCGGGCGTGGCGAAGTACGCGGCCGAGGTCATTCCTTCTTTCAGGAGGACCGGTTCGTCGAGCATGGTGGGAGTCGCCATGGTTGCAGTTTATCACGACCACGGCGCTGCAACGCGCTCGCGAAGGAAGTCGGGTGGGCGGCATTGTTTTGCACGAGGGGTTTGGCGGGGGGAGGATGGATGAGGCGGGAGAAGGTTGTGTGGGATGGCGCGCGATGTGTTGGTCGAG
>JAYUAG010000075.1:0-2488 GCA_043741475.1 Thermoflexaceae bacterium
CCAGGCGTGCTCGTACCAGTGCCCAGGCGCGCCCGAGGCAAGCACTGAAACGCGCGCGCCCGTCTCCCGTGCGGTCGCCAGCGCCGCCGCAAGCTCCCCTATCCCCGCCCAGGAGCCATGGTTGTTGATCGCGGGGTTGGTCATCGTCACCAGCGCGACGCCTTCGCGCGGGTAGGTAAGCGAGACATAGTCGGCCATGTGGCGCCCTCGAAGGTGGAATGCCGGAGTTCTAGCACAGAACGACGAGACGTGCCTTTGGTGGCCATGCCCGACCGACGGGCCGGGCGTGCTACGACGGTTGTCCTGGGCGCCTGGAGTCCGTGGGGACGGAGGATCCCAGCGCTTACTGCCGTGCGCGCTACGGACGACGGCTCGGACCCTAGACGCCCACCGTAAACCCGCCTTCACATCTCCAGACATCTTCGGCGTCTGCAATGCCACCCCGTCGCTGAAGACGTTGTCGTTCTTGAGCGACGTCTGGGTCATGTTGCGGACGCTCTGGCTGTAGCCGTCGGTCGCAAAAACGAGATTGCAGACATCCTCTGGCAAGGCCAGCTGCGAGGTCGCGCGCTTGTTGCCCGAGGCGTTGGCAGCCGCCAGGCTGGGGTACACCTCGAAATGGATGTGCGGCCAGCGGCCCGAATAGGCGGCGGGGAAGGCGCTCTTGAAGGTCACAACGCCGTCGGCGCCGGCCGCCTGCACGCCCCGCAGGTAGTTTTCCTGCGTCGCGCCCGCCGAATAGAGCGAGTAGAGGCCGTTGATGTCGCAGTGCCCGATGTAGACGGCGGCGCCCGAGATGGGGGCACAGCTCTTCTTCGTATCGACGATTGTCAGATTCACGGTGAGCGGGACGCCCTTCGCCACGGTCGTGAGATTGGGTCGTTGCTGGTCTTCGACAGGTTCCAGCTCACGGGCGGGATTGTAGGAAGGGAACATTGGACGGAGATTAGACTGCCGCCAGCCCCTTGTAAGCCGCGACGGGGGCCGATCGCCGCCGCCGGCGCCGCACTCCGCCATGTCCGGGAAACAGGGCACGACCATTATCCCGGGCCGGTCTATGATCCTCTCCGTGGACGGGTTCGAAGTCACCAACCTCCCCAGCCTGCGCGCACCGGTGATCGTCCTTGCCTTCACGGGCTGGAGCGATACTGGCACGGTCACGGTCGATACCGCGCAGCGGCTGATAGACGCCTATCGCGGGCGCCGCTTCCTCACGGTTGATCCGGAGGACTACTACGTTTTCACGGACACGAGGCCCAACGTCGTGCTCGATAACCAGGGCCTGCGCGATATCCAGTGGCCGACGAACGAGGCCTACTCCTCGTACCTGCCGAACGCCCCGCACGACCTGATCGTGGTGAAGGGATCGGAGCCCAACCTCCGCTGGCGCACATTCGCCGGGCGCATGAGCGACATTCTTTCGGGCTTCAAGCCTTCGCTGGTCTGCACGCTGGTGGCGCGCCCGGCGGCCACGCCCCACACCCGCCCGATCCCAATCACGGGTTCCTCGGCGGACCCGGCCCTGGCGGCAAAGTTTGGGCTCGGACGTTCCATGTACCAAGGCCCCACGGGCATCGTCGGCGTGGTGCACGACAATCTTCGCCGCAAGGGTGCGCCGCTCATTAGCCTCGCCGCAGGCGTGCCCCACTATCTCAACGTCGAGGAGAACCCGTTGGCGACGATGGCCCTGCTGCGTGCGCTCGAGCCTGTACTGGGCATCGCGCCGCCGCTCGACGACCTCAAAGCCGAAGGTGAACGCTTCATCGCCCGCGTCGAAGAAGCTTCCCAGGGTGACGATAACATCCGCGCCTACGTCCGCACCCTCGAAGAACACTACGGCGACGGCCAGGAAACGTCTAGTGGCGGCGCCGCCGAACTCCCCTCGGCGGACGACGTGCTGCGCGACATCGAAGATCTGCTCCGCGGAAACCGCGACTCCTGAAAGGAAGTGTCACATGGCTGTTGCTGAATTGGTATGGCGCCTCGCCTCCCCATACGACGCTTACGTTTCCCACGCCGCCCGGCTAAATGGCGCGATGGACCGCATCCGCGCCCTTTCCGGTCTAGCGCTCGGCTATGAGGCCGGGCTCCACGGCTCAGTCCGCTACGTGCCCGCCATGCCCGATGCCTCGAGCCGTGCCGCCGGGTTCCGCGCGCGGCTTGGTGCCGCCGCAGCCGAAATGACTGACGAGCAGTTCGAAGAGTTCATCACCATGCTCGGCGGCGGCGACGTGGCGACGGTTGAGTCGGATCGGGCGAACGTCGTCGGTCGCCTCTCCAACACGTCGCGCGGCCTTGAAGAGTACTTCGCCATCGCCGGCCATGAACTCACAACGCTCGAGAAGCGCGGCTACAACCCCGGCCGCCCTGACATTGCCCGCCAACTGCGGGAGAACGCGCTTCCCGCGACGACGCTCAAGGAGTTTCGCCACGAGCTCCATGAACTCGGCTTCCGCGTGAGTAAGATCCCCGCCTGAGGGCGTTTCGC
>JAYUAG010000076.1:0-2482 GCA_043741475.1 Thermoflexaceae bacterium
CCTGGAGGAGCGCTGCGGCGCCCCAGTTGTCGCGGGTCCGCGTCCAGTCGCAGAGCGCCGCTTCGATCGTTTCGGCCTCGGCCAGTCGGCCCGCCAGCGTCGCCGGGCCCGAGATGCCTGTTACGGCCGCGAGCCGCGCCCAGTCATCATCGTCGCGGCAGGCGATCGCGACCCAGCGGTCTTCACCCGCGCTCGCGAAGACGCCGTGCGGCGCCATCCTCGTCGAGCGGTTGCCGTTGCGTTCGGCCACGGCGCCCCCGTTCAGGTAGTCGATCAGTTCCGTATCGAGCAGGTGCACCGAGGACTCGTACTGGGAGAGTTCGAGGTATTGCCCCTTGCTCGTGCGCTCACGCTGGTGGAGCGCGGCCAGGACGTGAATCGCGGCGAAATAGGGCACCGTGAAATCGGTGTGGAGCGTCCCGATCCCGATCGGGTCACGGCCGGGGAAGCCGGTGAGCGCGCCCAGCCCACAGGCGGCGACGACCCCGTTCCCGTACGAGCGCCAGCCCATGTGCGGCCCGCGGATGCCCATCACGGCCAGGTTCGCGACGATGATCCTTGGGTTGATGGCCGACAACTCCTTGTAGCCGAGGCCCCAGCGGTCAAGGCGGTCCGGCGTGTAATTCGACGTGACCACATCGGCCGTGGCAGCGAGGCGGCGCACGGTCTCGATCCCCTCGGGCGTGTTCAGGTTGAGGACGAGCGAGCGCTTGTTCGCGTTGCAATCGTTGAACTGGCCCAGCGTCTCCCATGTCGTCGCGCCCTTGGGCATCACGCCGATGTAGCGGATCGGGTCGAGGCGAGATTCGGATTCGACCTTGATCACGTCGGCCCCAAGGTCCGCGAGGAGTCGCGTGCCGAGGGGCCCGGCGATCGCCCAGCAGAAGTCGAGGATGCGCACGCCCTTCAGGGGCGCCCGAGGTTCCGATTTTGGAGTCGCTGGTGGGTGGGAAGTTCCGAGTTCCGAGTCCCGAGTTCCGAGTGGGCAGCCCCCTTGCGGCGGGGACGCGACGCGTGGCCCGAACGCGACTCCGGTGGCGAAGAGCGCATCGACCTCACCGGACGAGAACCCGGTAGCAACGAGGACACTGGCCGTGTGCTCGCCGAGCCACGGCGCTCGCGCGGGGTCGGGGGGCCAACTGTCGGAGAGAAAGGCGGAGCGCATCGTCCGCACGGGTTCCCCAAGCTGCGGGTGCTCGACAGCGCGGAAGAAGCCACGTTCGAGCAGGTGGCCGTCCGTCGCGAGGTCGTCGAGCGTGTTCACCGGGAGCACGAGAAGCCCCCGTCGTTGGCCTTCGTCGACCAACTCCTCCCTCGTAAAGCGGCTGCACAATTCCGTCGTGAGCGCTGCCATCGTCCTAACGTTTGCCGCCCGGTAGAGGCCATCTGCCCACTCCGGGCCGCTCAAGTCGGTACTCTCCAGTACGGTCTCAACCCAATCGACGTAGCGCGGCCAGTTCGGCGGGTGGATCGTAAACGACAGCCAACGCCCATCGGACGAGCGGTATATGGAGAAGGGTGTGAGCGGCGCATGCCGCGTGGGGACGCGCTGATGCCAGTGCCAGAAGTTCGCGTTCGCCGTCTGGATGGTGGTGAAGTTGACCGCTTCCTGGGCGCTGACGGTGATTCGTCCCGCGTAGCCGGTCGCGCGATGTTCGAGCACCAACGCCAGTGCCGCCTCGGCCGCCGCCAGCGAGACCTGCTTGTACCCAAGGTCACCCTTCGGGTGATTGGGCGGGTCGTCCGGGTAGCCGCCGAGCACGAGGAGCCCACCCGCCGCCGTGAGCACGAGGTCCGTCGCGACCTCATCCGGGGCATCGCGGCGAAAGACGACATCGACGATGCCCGGCGCCCGCTCGCCAATCGCCTCGAGCGATGCGAACAGCGCCCGCACACGCGCGCCCGGCCGCAGCGGCCCGATCACGACGTCGCACTCGCGCGCGATGCGTTCGACCGCGGCCCACGCCTCGTCGCACGACAGGTCGAGGGCGACGCTCTCCTTGCCCGCGTTGTAGAGCAGGTGCGCAAGCGACCGCTCGATGCCGGATTCGCCCCGAAGGAACGGCGTCAATGTCCGGACGGCGTCGCCGCGGCAGTCCTCGGCCCGAATCACGCGCGCGCCAAGCTCGGCGAGCAACCTGGACCCGAAGACGGTCGCCTCGTCGCCGAGGTCGAGCACGGTTATGTCAGAGAGCGGGCGGTCAGCTTCGGCCATCGAGCGAACTATACCGGCACATCAAACCGAAGCGCCCGCTCGTCTCCAACTAACGAAGCCGCCAGAATTCGCCGGTGAGGCCCAGTTGCGCAAACACGTCCTCGGCTTCTTCCGGCCGTTTCCGGCGCCAGTCCGGGTCGAGTCTGCCGCCATACCAACTGCCGCCCAGCGCCCACCCGGTCGCGAGTGACATCGTGCCGCCCCGCACCTGAGAGTGGGCCTGGCACCAGCGGTCGATGTGCTCTTCCGACCGGAAGAGCAGCATCG
>JAYUAG010000077.1:0-13599 GCA_043741475.1 Thermoflexaceae bacterium
CCCGGGTCAGCTTCCTGTGGCGGAGAGGGTGGGATTCGAACCCACGGCGGACTTGCACCCGCACACGCTTTCCAGGCGTGCCTGATCGACCACTCCAGCACCTCTCCGCGCGGTGGGCCGAAGCGTCATCGTACCAGCCGCCTCCGGTCCAGAGCCACCGGGAGCTTTTCACACAAAGACGGTGAACCGGACGTTGGTCGAACATCCGCTTGATGACGCGCGCGGTTCCCGTGGCGTGGCGGGTTTAGCGGCGCTTTTTGCGCTTCTTCGTGGCCGATTCGATCTGGCGGCGGAAGCGGGTCTTGTTGTCGAACCGGGTCCAGCCTTCGTCGTAGGCTTCAGAGGCGCCCTTGCGGCCTGCGTCCAGCACGTCTTTCGAGGTGTCCTGGATGCCGCCCCAGATCGCCTTCGCCCAGCTCAACGCCCAGAACTCCTCGCGCTCAGGCGGCGGCGTGTAGTCGACCACACGGACGGGCGCGCGCCGCGGCGGCAGCTCGCCGACAGTGACGGGCTCCGCCGGCTCGGCGCCGATCAGGGGCGTCGGCTCGGTCATCGGCGGCCCTTCTTCTTCTTGCGGCCCCTCACCCGGCCGGGGAAGTTGCCGAGGGCCATGACGCCGTTGCGCACGCCGCGCACCAGCGAATAGGTCCGGATGATGGGCGAAGCGATCGTCTCGCCCGCGAACTCGGTCGTGCCGCGGACGTTGTCCAGCGACTCGCGCAGAGAATCGACGGCGGGTGCGACGTTCTCCGCGAGCAGCTTGCGGATCTGGAGCGCTACCCAAACGAGGGCGCCGAGCAGCACCATCATGATGACGCCGCTGATCGCCCAGAACCCCGCGAAGGCGATGATCGCCACGTCGCGCCAGGTGGCCCAATCCTTCGGCGGCGACCACGAGTCGCGTTCGAGGGTGTTCGGCCAGATGTTCCCGCCAAAATACCCATCGACGATCACGCCAAGCGTGACGTAGACGAGGACGATGAGGATGGCGGCTGCGACGACGATGGCAGCGGTGCGCATGCGTTGCCCCCTGGAGGTTCGCCGATGGTAAACGTGCGCCGCACTGGCGGGAAGGGTGACGGCGGACGCGCCAGCCGCCGTGGCGTGTCAGAGAGTCGCGACGAACGACTTCAGCGTCTCACGCCGGGCAGCGACCGTCTGCGCAAGGCCCATGACGGCGGTGCGGAGGGCGGCCTCGTCGTTCGAATGGGGCGCAAGCAGGTCGGCCCACTTCGCGAACGTCCCCTCGAGTTTCTCCGGGAGAAACACCTTCTCGTCGATCTCGCGCAAGAAGCCGGTGTAGCGCTTGTAGTAGGTCGCATCATCCAGCAGGTAGCGGATCAGTGGCCAGTTCTCCAGGACTTCCTTGCGGTCGAACGTCACGGTGCGGTGGGGCGCGCGGCGGGCTCCTTGTGGACCGCCGCCCTGGGGCGCGTTTCCGCCAGGGTCGTTCGGGCCAAAGCTCGGCGGCGTGGCGTTGAAGACGAAGTTGTGGTCCCACGAGATCCAGGTGAAGCGCTTCTTCTGTGGGTCGTTGTAGAGATAGAAGTTGTGGGTCGTCGCGCCGTAGGTGTCCCAGTGCTGGATGACGGCGCTCAACGCCAGCCATTCGAGGAAGCCTTCCACGTCGAGGTTGGCTTGGAGCCCCCTGCGCCAGGCGGCGGCGTCCGTGGCGCGCTTCTCGTCGTGGAGCGCCATGTAGAGCGCCTCCACGTCGCGCCAATCGGGGTTGGAGCCGCCTTCGACCTCGAAGCTGGCCTTGATGTCGTTGGCCGTGCCGCGGGCGAAGGTCGCGCCGCGCCCGTCCGCCTCATAGATGTTGCCCGTCGCGTCCTTGAAGCTGCGGCGAATGACCGTGTCGTCGATCACTTCGATCGCCGTGTAGAGCCCGAGGCTCTTCCTTCCCTCACCGTGGTCGAGGATCACTTCGACCGGCGCCGTCTTCGCCGCCACCAGGCCCGCGGCCCCGAAGAGGTTGTAGGCGACGGTTTCGCGGAGGCCCGACGGGTCGCCGAAGTTGTTAGACAGTGAGAGTTGCTTGAAGCCATGGAGGCGTTGGTCCTTGATCGCGGGGACCGTGCCTTCGAACTGGTCGAAGTCGAGCTTGAGCGGCAGCTTCTCCGTGCCGCTCCGCCAAGAGCCGTTGAGCGAAGAGTTCCCCTTGAAGCGGAGGCCAACGTCCGTCCAGGCGTGGCCGCCGAACTCGACCGTCGCGGGCGCCCACATCGGGTTTTCACGCGACGGCGGGCCTCCGCCACCTGGCTGGAACTGGCCGCCGGGTTGCGGCTGTCCCGCACCGGGTTGGGGTTGTGCGCCGCCTTGCGGCGGCCCGGCCGCTTGATCCGGCTGACCGCCGCCAGTCCCGCGCGGGCCGAGGATGGTGACCATGTTCGCGAGCATCGCCGCCCAGTCGGTCGGCTTGACCGTCAACACGAGCTGGTTGACCTTCCCCGCCGGGAAGACGAGGCCGTAGTTCGGCTCCACGTCGCGGCCGTGGGTCGCGTCGGACCAGCCGGGTGGCCGCGCGACCTCGGACGCGCCGCTCGACTTCGCCTTTTTCGCCTCTCCGCCTGAACACGCGCCGAACGCCAGGCCCACGCTGCCCACGCTGCCCACGCCCGCAAGGGTCAGGAATCGCCGCCTTCCGACTCGTCGCGAGAGGAGCAGGAGCGACAGGCCCGCCCGGCGGTTCATGATTCTACCGGCTGGCGGGCGATCGGCTGGAATTCGGCGGCGAGGCCATGACGCCGCCTCCCGGGGCCGGTCGCGGGGTAGTCGTAGTACATCGTCACCTCGGCTGTGTCTCGCAAGAAGTCGATGCGGCCCACCTCCACGCGCTTCACGGCGAGGCCCGTGCGCGCAGAGAGGTCGGCGATCAGTTCCCCGGCGCGCTCGGGGGTTATGAGCTCGATCTTCTCGTAGACGACGCGCTTGCGCACCTCGAAGGCGAAGCCCCATTCACGTTCGAGGACGTAAAGGAGCACGAGGATCGTCCCGTTCGCGATCAACACCTCGGCAGTTTTGCCACCGCGACTAAGGAACGAGTTCATCACCGGAAGGGCGATGATGATGAAGAGGTACGTCATCTCCCGGATCGGCATCTCTTCGGTGCGATAGCGCATCACGGAGAAGATGGCGAAGAGCCCGAAGCCGACGCCGATACTGACTTCGATGCTCGTGAGCAGGCTCATGACGAAGTAAATCGTCACATTGAACGCGATGAACGTGAAGACATAGCTACGATTCTGCGTCCACGGGTAGTAGATAAAGCGGACGAGCACCACCGCCACGACGACGTTGAACGCCGCGCCGACGATGAACCTTTGGAGTTCTTCAGACATGTGGTTGACCTCCCATGATGTTCTTCAACTTCAAGAGCTCTGGTTTGAAGACGTTGCTTCGGATGTCGTCATGGAGCAACGCGATTCCCACACAATACTTGCTGAGGCTGGAGGCACGGATGCCCTCGCGTCGCATCTGGTCCACGAAGGGAGAACAACGGCGCCCATCGCCATCCTTCACTTCAGCGACCGCTATTCCCTCCAGCACAAGCTCCCGTCCCTCCGCCGCGAAGCGGATGCCGAAGTCGACGGTGACGCGCTCATCGCGTTCGCGGCTGACGAGCGTGAGCCGGCGGAACTCGTTTTGCAGGAGCGGCAGGAGCGGTCCTGACAGCGGGTAGGGCGCGTTGGCGTCGAGGAATGGCCGCTCCGCTTCCGTGATCGCGCCAAGGAGCCCCGGTATGGGCATCCGCGCCTTCCACGTGTGCCCCTGGCGCGTCCGCGCTTTCACCTCAGGGAAAGAGAGGCCGTTTTCGATGTATTCCCGGCAGCGGACCTTGTAGCGCACCGGCCGGCCGCGGAAGTGGTCGCGGTAAAATCGCAGGCCCGGAGTGTCGAAGTAGACCGTGCGGTAGCGCTGCAGCCGCGTGCCCCCCACTTCGAGTACCCGATAGTCGTCACAAACCGCGAGCAACGTGGCGCACGCTTTGTTCGCGCCGACGATGAACTTCGTGTCGTGACGGTCGGTGGGCGCAGCGTCCGCCATAGCGGCAAGGTCGATCGGCTGGAAGCGGGCGATGACCGCCGGCAGCCCGCCAACGCTCCCGGCCTGATGAACTGGAGGCAGAGTGGACAACCCGGTAGCTATCGACCTCTCCTGAAGCTTCGCGTGCCAGCCCGCGCCGTCGCGTTCCCCGTATTTTCGACCTGGCCAGGCAGGGACACTGTGAAGTTCTCACCATGTTAACCGCACCGTTACGGCGTCCCACTTCGTCGCAGGAGGACGCCTATGCGCGGTACTGGCGGAAAGACGAACGGCCCCACGTTTACCAGGTCGATGGCATCAAAGCCGCACTCCGTAAAAAGCGCTGCCAGCCTCCCCCAGCCTCGAAGGTCGACCTCCGCGCACCCTGGCGAAAGCAGCCAGCGGTGTATTCGTTCTATGCGCTCGTTGCGCACGGGCCCGATATCGAGCAGCAGCGCCGTGCCGCCCGGCGCGAGGACGCGCGAGATCTCGCCGCCCAGGGCGTGCACCACATCGTCGTCAAACCGGTGGATGAAGTAGAGGCTCGTCAGACAGTCGACCGATTCGTCGCGCAAGGGGAGGTGCTCCGGCCAGGCCAGCGCATCGAGCGGCCCGTGGCCCGTGGCAATGTCGAGCGTCAGTGGCGCTTCCTCCAGCCCGGCGCGCCGCGCAAGGAGATGCGCGTACGCCGCCGTCCCGCAGCCGAGGTCCACATAGCGGCGGCCGCGCGCGAGCCCGAGCAGCGCGATGATCCGCTCCGTGCGCGGCGTGATCGCGGCCATCGCCGCCTGCGTGTTGAGGAAGCGGCCCGGGAGAGTGCTCGCCCAGCGTGCCCGCACGCCAACGGTCGTTTTCCGGCGCCGGATCACAGCGTGTAGCTCAGGCGAATGTCCGAGCGGGACTGCGCGGCCTGCTTTGCAATCAGCGCGAGGGCGGCCGTTTGTTCGGCAAGTCCCTCCGCTCCCGCCCGCCGGATGAACGTCTGAGCGCGCGCGTCGGACCCCATCGCGGCGGCCGCAGCATCGAGCGCTTCGGCCAGTGGTTCCGCCCGCTGCCAGGCCAGCTCCAGCTTCTCCGCGTCCTCGCGGTCCTCCACCAGCCCTTCATAGAACGTCGTCAACGGGCCCATGCGCACGCCGTGGCTTTCGTGCAACAGATCCGCGAGGGCGATCAGCGGGTGCTGCGCCCCGAATCCGCGGCTCACGGCGAACGACATGAACGCCACCAGCTCCGCGCCCTCACCGGGAAGCGCGAAGGGCTCAGCCTGGCCGCGGACTTCAACCTTGAGCTTCACACCAGCGAGCGTAGGCAACCTCCGCGAAAGGGCAAGGCCCGCGCTCTTTGTGAATTCTTGCGAGATTTTACAGTGCGGTAACACAGCGAGCCGTTCAGGTGTGGTACAAAGGTGTCGCCAAATCCGCCTCGGCGGAACGGGGGACCCAATTCTTGGGGTGAATCTCCGCGCAAGCGGAGTAGGCGAGCTCCCACGCCGAACCCGTCAGCTAACCTCGTCGGCATCGGGAGAGGCGCGGCAGGCCGCTACAGCCTGCCACCTTCGCCTCTCAGCATGGATTGGACGCGATTCGGACGCGCACCGCTGTGTGTCCGTGCCGCAGTCCGCCAGAGCGAATGTGGAGGCAGTCTATGTTCGAGACTATTCGAGAGTGGTGGGCGCGTGCCGTCATCGGCTCCCCCGCCCCCGCCTATGTCCTCGTGCGGCCGGCACACGCCCGCCGTTGCCCGGAATGCAGTTCCGCCTATGCCGCCAGCGACCGCTACTGTCCTGGCTGTCACACCACCGTCCCCGAGTGGCGCTTCGGCTAGTCCGTCGCCACCTGTCCCAGTCAGTGTGCTCTCCCTCTGGCACACGCCACGAAGCCGTCCCTCCGGGGGCGGCTTCTGGGTTTCCGGGATGCCATGGCTCACCGTACCGCCGGCGAACCCGTCGTAGCCTTTCGCGGAGCCATTCGTCTAGGATGGCGCCATGCCCTTCGCGCCAATCAATGGCATCGAACTGTTCTACGAGATCCACGGCCCGCCCGTAGGCGAAGCGCCCGCGCTCGTCTTCGCACACGGCGCCGGCGGGAATCATCTCTCCTGGTGGCAACAGGTAGCCCACTTTCGCGCCACGCACACCTGCGTCACGTTCGACCACCGTTGCTTTGGCCACTCGCGTGACGTCCCGGATGGCCCCGGCGGCGCCGCCTACGTGGACGACCTGCTGGCGCTGCTCGACCACCTTGGCATCGGCAGGCCCGACCTGGTGGCCCAGTCCATGGGCGGGTGGACCTGCCTGGGACTCGCGCTCCGGGAGCCCGCGCGAGTGCGCCGCCTGGTGATGTCCGACACGCACGGCGGGTTGCGCGGGCCGGGGATCGACTGGCGTGCGGCGACGGCAGCGGCGGCGCCCGTGCCCCCCGGCGTCCACCGCGCCGTGGGCGCGCGCTGTGGTGAAGAACAGCCGGCCCTCACCTTCCTCTATAACGAGATCGGCGCGCTCAACATCCATCTGGGCGGAGAAGAACAGCTGGGCGCGATCATCCGCGCTGCCGGCGCCCCCACGGTAGATGACCTGGCCGGTTTTGCCACGCCTACACTGTTCATCATTGGCGAAGAAGACATCGTCATCCCGCCGCTGGTCCTGGAAGCAGCGGCGAAGCTCGTGCCCGGCGCACAGGTGGCACACGTCCCCCGGTCGGGTCACTCCGTCTACTTCGAACGCGCGGCCGAATACAACGCGATCGTGGAACGCTTCCTCCGAGAGTGAGCCGTTCGAATCCGTACCGCCGCGCCACCAGCGCGGTGATCGCAAAGCCTGGGATCCGTGTGACACAGCCCGCTCCGTGACCGTCGCGGTTCGGATTGGGTGTAGCTGGCGGCGGCGAGACCTCTCCCGTACGCTCGATCCCATGCGCGTCCTCGCGATCGAGTCTTCCTGCGACGAGACTGCCGCCGCTGTTATCGAGGACGGCCGCGTGCTTCGCTCGTCGGTGGTCGCCAGCCAGGTCTCCGTACACGCTGCCTTCGGTGGCATCGTGCCCGAGGTCGCGAGCCGTCAGCATCTCCTCAACATCGAACCGGTCGTGCGCGAGGCGCTGGCGGCGGCCGGCTGCACCCTCGCCGACATCGAGGCGGTGGCTGCGACCAGGGGCCCCGGGCTTGCCGGGTCGTTGCTCGTCGGCTTCAACTTCGGCAAGGCCCTCGCCTGGGCGCGCGAACTGCCGTTCATCGGCATCAACCACCTTGAGGGCCACATCTACGCGAACTGGCTGACGGAGGGCGCCGAGCCCCGCTTCCCCGCGCTCGCGCTCGTCGTCTCGGGCGGCCACACCGACCTCGTGCTCATGCGTGGTCACGGCCAGTACGAACGCCTCGGCGGGACGCGCGATGACGCCGCCGGGGAGGCGTTCGACAAGGCGGGGCGGCTCCTCGGCCTGCCGTTCCCTGGAGGCCCGGAGATAGCCCGGCTCGCCCTCTCCGGAGGCCCGTCGAAGTTGAAGCTGCCACGGGCCGCGATGCCCGGGACCTACGACTTCAGTTTCAGCGGACTGAAGACAGCAGCACTCCACGCCGTGCGCTCCGGGGAGCACGAGCCCGCTGCCATCGCCTGGGAGTTTCAGGAGGCCGTCGTCGACATCCTCGCGGCGAAGACATCGCGCCTCGCCCGCGAACTGGGCGCAGCGGAGGTCCTTCTCGGCGGCGGCGTCGCCTCCAACACCCGGTTGCGCGAGGAGCTGCGCCGCCGTTCGCCCGTGGCCGTGCGCGTCCCGCCACCTTCGCTCTGCACCGACAATGCCGCCATGATCGGCGCGGTCGCTGGCTATAGGCTCGCGCTCGGCGAACGCACCGGCTTCGATGCGGACATCTTCACGTCGAACAACTGGTCAGCCGTCACCGCCGGCCCCGCTGAGCTGGCGCCACGCGCAGGCGTAGCCCGTAGCTCGGCTGGCGTGGCATAGTGAGGCACTTTCCGCCTGAGGAGCCCCCGACCTATGCCCTTTAATGTGATCGCCATCTCGAGGACGCTCGGCGCCGGCGGTGAAGACCTCGGAGACATGCTCTCCACCGAACTCGGCTTCCGCTACGTCGATTCCGAAATCATCGATCGCGCCGCCGCCCTGGCGAAGGTGAACTCCACAGAGATTGCCCAGGTTGAAGAGCGCAAAGGCCTCCTCGCCCGCATCCTCGAGAACCTTGCGCGCGCGGGCGCCGGCAGCGCCGCGGCCGGGGGCATGCCCGAACCCGTGATGGTCGAGGCCTTCGGCCCCGGCTACGAACAGGTGATCGTCGATGTCATCCGCGAGACCGCCGAGATGGGCAACGTCGTGATCGTCGCCCACGGCGCCAGTATCCCGCTCGCCGGCGCCGAAAACGTGCTTCGCGTCATGGTTACCGCCTCCGAACACTCGCGCGTGGAGCGCCTCATCCTGAACGGCGACTCCAGCGCTGAATCCGCGCTCCACGACGTCCACGCCTCAGACAAGGCCAGGGCGGACTACTTCCACCGCTTTTATCACCTCGAACACGAACTCCCCACCAATTACGACCTCGTGATCAATACCGACGTACTCGATGTCACTCACGCCGGGGCGGCCGTGCTCGCCGTGGTCCGGACGGACCCACTTACGTTGTGACTGTGTGGCGCGACTCACACATCTCCCCCTTGAGGCGCGCGCCATCCCTGCTACAATCCGCGCACTCGGGCTGGCGCCCGGCATGAAGGAGTAATCACATGGCCGCCGAAGACACGCTGAAGAACGTCCCTCTATTTCAGGATCTCGACAAGAAATCGCTTGATCGGATCGCCCGCTCCGTGCGCACGCGCTCGTTCAAGGCCGGCGACACGATCTTCAAGGAAGGCGAAGAAGGCGTTGGCTTCTTCATGATCACCCACGGCAAGGTCGACATCACCCGCGGCGGCCACGAACTCGCCGTGCTCGGCAAGGACGGCTTCTTCGGCGAGATGGCCCTCCTCGACAATCACCGCCGCAGCGCCACGGTCAAGGCGATCGAAGACACCGACTGCCTCGCCATCATGCGCTCCGACTTCCTCGCCGAGATCCGCAACAATCCTGACCTTGCCGTCGAAATGCTCGCCGTCATGAGCCGCCGCGTCCGCGAACTCGACGAAGCCCTCTCCCACACGTAGGACCGGGCCGGCCGGAACACGCCAAGGAGTCGCGGCCGTCTCTGGCCGCTGGAGCGCGCTCGCTGCGAGGCGCTGCGGCGGCTTTCGCCGGAAGCCAGATTGCGCGGCTGCGACGCGAAGACGATGTGCAGTCGGCCCACGAACGCCTGGCATCGACGGACAGCCAGCGGCCACAGAGGGCCGCGACTCCTACGGTCGACCGAAAGGGCCGTCAGACCGCCGCGGCCACCTTCAGGTGCGACTTCACGAACGACCCGATCCGCGCGATCGCTTCCCGGCCTTCCGGCAACACCGGGAAGAAGGACTGGAAGACGTGCACCTGCCCGTCCCACTCTTCCAGGGTCGAGTCCACACCCTGGTCCCGCGCTCGCACATCGAAGCGCGCCGCGTCGTCGAACAGGACCTCCTCCGAGCCCACCTGGATGAGCAGTGGCGGCAGGCCGCGCAGGTCCGCATAGAGGGGTGAGGCCAGCGGCGTCGTCGCCGGCGCATCGCCGAGGTACGCCTTGGCCAAATCGCGAATCGCCGTATTCCCGCCGATCATCGGGTCCCTGTCTGCGCGGCCCGCGATCGAGTCGCCCGTGATCGCGAGGTCTGTCCACGGCGAGAGCAGTGCCGCGCACGCGGGCAGCGGCAGCCCCCGGTCGCGGATCGCCACCAGCGTCGCGGCGGCGAGTCCGCCGCCGGCAGAGTCACCGGCGATCGCCAGTGATCCGGCGTCGTAGCCGCTCTCGATCAGCGATTGATAGGCCGCCACAGCGTCGTCCACGGCCGCCGGGAAGGGGTTCTCCGGGGCCAACCGGTAGTCGACTGAAAGCACCCGCATCCCCGAAGCGCGTGAAAGTTCTCCGCACATCCCCCGGTGCGTCGCGATCGAACCTAACGCGTACCCTCCGCCATGAAGGTAGAGGAGCACCTGCGTCTCGCTCGCACCTGGCGCAACGATGAACTCGACCGCTACCCCGCCCGCGGCGTCGGGCGTGCAGACCACGTCGTCCGCGACCGGCGTGAGCACCGACTCCAGGCCCGCGCGCATCTCTTCGATGGTTGTGCCCTGAAGCACAGGCCGGCTCTTGATCATCTCGATCACTTGCTTCGATTCTTCGCTTGGCATTGCTGTCCTCCTCGGTCGCGGGAGGTCGCCGTTCTGTGGCGGTCTCGCGGTGCACGGGCCATCTTAGCGGCTGTCGCGGCCGTTCTCCAGCGGCGCGCGAAAGGGTCGAGTTGCTGCCGCCCGGCGGGACGACCGCCTCCATCCACACCGCGACGGTCGCGAGGCGGGTTTGCACGGATCTAAGCACTACCCGGGAAGGCTGGCGCGGTCCGGGCTGGTCGGTACAGCCCGCTTGCTTACGCGCGCGGCTCGGAAAAACCGCAGTCAGGGACGGCGATAGAGAGCCGCGGCCGGAGGGTCGCACGAACCGCACGCTGGTATCACTTCGATTCCACGCAAGATTCTGAGACGCACGCCAGCGACGGGCCTCCGGTCACTTATTCCCCGTTTGGCGTTCCCAAATACCGCAGGAGGTCTCCGTGTCGTCGAGGAACGGGCCGACGCACTCGCGGCCATCTCGGATGATGTGGCGGCAGAGGTTGAGAAGGCCGCTGCCCGCGCGCGGGCCCATCGTCACCTGGAGGTAGCGGCATCGGGCGGCGTAACGGTGGTCGGGTGCAACGTCCATCGAGCGTCCACCCTAGCATGGAGACACGGGACAGGGACGGGGCGAACGCGGGAAGGCAACGGCGACCACTCCCGGCAGTCGGTAGTGGTTCAATCTCAGTCTTAACCTATGATGGGATCGGCGGCTTGATCAATGAGGTCAACGATGTCCCCGATCGTCCACCAACGGTCGGCAAGGTGAGCCGCCATCGCGGGCGACCGGCCCTTGAGGGACGCGTGCGGGCGAACGAAGTTGTAGTACATGAAGTAGAGCGACAGGGAGTGCTCAAGGTTCTCGACCTTCTTGCTGAAAACGTTTGTCAGCCGCGTGAAGCGCCGGTTCTGCATACGAATCGTCAGGTTGCTTCGTTCGACGTACGAGGTAGAGATGTGCGTCGGGTCGGGGTTTCCCATAATCGGGCGGGCGTCCGAGCCGGTGCAGACGGCCGGGCTGTACCGCTTCTCAGGGTTCGCGTCCTCGCCGTACCGCTTGATAAGTTGGGCGTAGTCGATGTCCGTGCCGAACGCGCCCTCCACGGCCTGTAGGTAGGGCTTGTGGCCGTCTGCGGTCATCTGGACGCGATGCGTCAGACGAGCGGCTACGTCACGCATGAACCCATCTGCCGTCCGCGCGCTTCGATCTCCAACGGCCCAAGCGATCATGAGCTTGCTGTCCACGTCGAGCGCAGTCCACGTCCACACGTCCCCAACGCCGGGCTCGCCTTTGCGCTCGGCCGGGACGTTCTTTGCCTTCGCATGGACGAAGGCCCAGATTTCGTCGCACTGCACGCGCCGGGCCGGGAGTCCTCGCAGCGCGTGATCCTGATAGTCGAAGCAGGCGAAGCCTGCATCGGCCAGAAGACTGAGTACCGTGTTCTTCGCCACGCCCGCCATGCGGCAGGCCGAAGCGATGCTATTGCCCTCGACTAGTGCCGTGAGTATTTGCACCCGGCGTTCGCGGCTCGTCTTGTTCATGGCCATAGTATCGCACTCTTCGAGATTTGGTCAAATTAAGTCTTTACCACTGTGCCTCTTGCTAAAAGCGGCTATTGCACTGTACGGGCCCCCGGCCGTAGTATGAACTCCCGTGAGGGTGAAGTTCGCCGACCGAGACCTTGACCGAATGGAAACGGACAAGCGGTACACGGGCCGCCGCTCGCAGGCGATCGTCCGGTCGTTTCGGCTGGCCATGGCGGTAATCAGGGCTGCCGATACGGAGCAGGTGTTCTATGGCCTGGCCGGAATGCATTTTGAGAAGCTAAAGAGGAAACGGGGCCAATACTCAATCCGGCTCAACTTGCAGTGGCGACTCATCCTCGAATTCGAGGGGGACAATCCGAAGACGGTGGTCATTATCGGCATCGAGGACTATCACTAGGGGGGACTGACACAAATGGAAGACCGTGAACCAGCAGAGGTGTTCGCACCGGGCGAGATCATCAACCTGGAGCTTGAAGCTCGCGGCTGGACTCAGCTTGATCTCGCGGAGATCCTTGGTAAGTCGGTGTCGAACGTCAGTCAAATCCTCACGGGCAAGATCGGAATCACTCCCGAGACCGCCCGGAGCTTGGCCGACGCGTTTCCGAAGACCACGGCGGTGTTCTGGCTGAACCTTGACGCCCAGTATCGCCTTCGGGATGCAAGGGCAACACCGGGCACGGACGTTCGCTCCTTCATCTATTCGAAGGCGCCTGTGCGCGAGATGGTCAAGCGGCAGTGGATCGAACCGGCCAAAGATCCCGTTGTCCTGCTCTCGCGCGTCTGCCAGTTTCTCGGCGTCCAGTCCCTTAATGAGACCCCGTGTCCGTTCGACAATCTCGCGGCTCGCAAGGCCACGTCTTACGGGGAAACTCTTCCGAGTCAGTCAGCGTGGCTATGTCGGGTGAAACAGATCGCGATGGCCGCCCCCGTGACCGCCCACTACGACCCTAGCCGGTTCGCGGAACTTATCGCAAAGCTAAAGGGGTTGGTTCCGAACGAGCCTGAGATTCGTCGGGTGGCTCGCGTGCTAGCCGACTATGGCGTCCGCTTCTTGATCGTTGAGGACTTGCCCGGAAGCAAGATCGACGGCGTTTGCGTGTGGCTCGGGCCGAGTTCTCCCGTGGTAGTGCTTTCGCTTCGGTACGGCAGGGTCGATTCATTCTGGCACACGCTCTTGCACGAGCTTGCTCATGTGAAGGCAGCCGATGGCCTCAAGGCATCCCCCGCGCTAGACATCGAGTTAATGGAGGGTGGGAAAAAAATCCTCGCAGCGGAAGTGGCGGCTAACAGGTTCGCCGTTGAGACCTTGGTTCCACGGCAAGACCTGGATAACTTTATCGCACGAGTCGGACCCGCCTACACACGCCGGAACATCAGTGACTTTGCGGCTCGGATCGGCGTGCATCCGGCGATCGTCATCGGCCAATTGGCCCACCCCGATCGGCGCGAGATCACGTGGGCCCGCTTCGGCTCAACCCTCAAGAACATCCGCGACTACGTAACCAGCTCTGCGCTTACGGACGGTTGGGGGCACGTGGTTCCCATCACCGACTAAGGAAGGATAAGCACCGATGGCAGGCAAAGAGGGCAAGACTTACACCGAGCAATGGCAGGCACACGCGAACGAATTCTTCGCGTTGACGGGTCGCCACGCTGCGAGCGCGCGTGAGATCGCAGCGTGGGCTATTGAGAACGGGAGGTGGAAGCCCTCCCCCATGGCTTTGTTAAGCAAGGCAGCTGAGGACGTAGCACGGGCGATGCGCGATGAATATGCGATCGACCC
>JAYUAG010000078.1:0-5917 GCA_043741475.1 Thermoflexaceae bacterium
GCCACGCCGATGTCGACCACCTCATGATCTACGATGCCTTCGCCCACCTGCCGATCTACGGCCTCGAAGACCTCGGCTTCTGCAAACCTGGCGAGGCCCCGCAGTTCATCTGGGACCGCAATACGGCGCCGGGAGGCAAGCTGCCGCTGAACACGAACGGCGGCGGGCTGAGCTACATGCACTCGGGCATGTACGGGATGTACGCGCTTCAAGAGAGCGTCCGCCAGCTGCGGGGGACGGCCGCCGCGCAGGTCGATGCCGCGACCGTCGGAGTCTGCCACGGAGTGGGCGGGATGTTCGGCGCGGCAGGCACCATTATCTTCTCGAACGAGGCGCCGTAGACCAATCTGCAACACTGAGAAGGCAGAAGGGAATCGCGTGCGGGTGTCGGAGCGGGATTCGCTGTCGAAGCTGATAGTGTGCGGACGTGTGTTCTGACGCTGGTCTGTCTGCTCGGGGCGTTTGCCGCGAGCAGCTGCGCCACGTACTCCGAACCAGCGCCCGAAGCACAGGTCATCCCGGCTGGCAGCGTCGGTAGCGGCGCTATCCTCGTCTCTCAGCTGGACTACGCCTTCCGCCACGATGTCCTGCGTGGGAAGCCGGGGCTGCTCGACTTCCGGGTTACGAACACCGGCGGCGAGACGCATGAATTCGTCGTTGTCCCGATGAAGGGTGAGCGCTACGGCTCGCCCATAGGGGAGATCGAAGCCCTTTACCCGGGGGAGAGCGCGGGCCTCAGGGTCTACCTGCCGGCGGGCAAATATGCCTTCGTCTGCTTACTCGTTTCACGGATCAACGATGGTGTGCCCTCGTCTCACCTCGCCGTGGGCATGTCTTCCCAATTCGAGGTGGTCGATTGAGGCGGCGAATGCGCATGCGGAGGCCGCCCGGGCTGCTGGCGGCGCAGCTCGCGATCGTGGTCGCTGGCTGCCTGACCGTCGGCGCCATGGGATTCGTCGTGTTGGACGCCGTTGCCCAGGCGGAGCGCGAAGAGGGCGTGAACCTCAGGGCGGCGCTACTCGCGGGCACCGTCGAGCGCGATGTCTCAGACATCGAACGACTCCTCGGCCCGGCCAGCACGAGCCCCACCCTCTCTGGTCCAGCGCTGGTGGAAACCTCCAACCGTCTGGAAGACGCGTCGCGGGTGGCCGACGAACTCCACGCACTGATCGGCTCGCAGGAGTCACTGGAACTGCTCGGCGCCCTGTTCGACGCGCGCGACTTCCTCGGCCGATATCTGGCACAACCGTCGGGCGCCGCGCTCAGCGCCTTCCGCCTCAGGCTGGAAGGTTTGCGCCTGATCGCCGAGGGCGCCCGGCCAGCATTTGTTGCCCGCGCGGAAGCACGGGGGCACTACGTCCTCGAGCTCGCCTCGATTGCCCGGATTACGACGCTGGCGGTGACGGCCGTGATCGCCACGTCGGTCGCGGGGACGACCTGGTCGGTGGGCCGCCGTATGAGCAAAGCGCTCGCCAGTTCGCAGGAAGAACGGGCACGCCTGGTGGAGACGGCGGCGTCGCTGGAACGACGGAACCACCAATTCCAGGCGCTTTACCAGGTGCTCAGCGAAGTGTCAGAGTCACTGAGCATGAAGTATGTGGTACAGACGGCGGCCGAGAAGGCCGCCGACCTGGTAGAAGCGGACATGGTCGTGGTGCGCGGCCTGCACCGCGACGTGCTGACGGTCCTCGGCTCCGAAGTGCGCGAGTCCGTCCCCGCGACGGAGTTGGCGGATGTCGCGCTCGGCGCCGGTTACGTGGGCAAAGCCGCGCGGCGCGGAAACTCGATCTGCCTTCCCGCTATCCCGCCCCGCGGTCTCGCGCCCGGGGAAGGCTTCGCGGGCGCGAACTCGGGGCTGATCGTGCCGCTCATCGTGGGCGCGCGCGTCGTTGGCACGATCGCCTGTTGGGCCATCCGGCCGGCGGCCTTTGACCTGGACGACCAGCGCATGCTCGAATTGCTCGCATCCCAGGTGGCCACTGCGCTCAGCGCCGCCGACATCCAGGAGACGAGCGAACACGAGGCTCATCATGACCCGTTGACGGGTTTGCCCAACCGCAGGCAGCTCGCCAAGGACCTCCGTGACCAGGTCGGGCCGGCCCTCCGCCGGGGCGACCTGGTGGCGATCGCCATGATCGACATCGACCACTTCAAGCGCTTCAACGACGAGTACGGTCACCGCGTCGGCGACATCACGCTCCAGCGCGTGGCCGAAGTGCTGCGCAGCTCCATTCGCGAAGAGGACGCTGCCTATCGGTACGGCGGCGAGGAGTTCACCCTCGTGTTGCCCGGCCTCGCCAGCGACGAAGCGATTCGGCTGGTCGATCGTGTGCGCCAGGCGGTCGCACGGACGACGTTCACGGGCGAGGATCTCGCGCCCGTCGGCCCGGTCGCCATCTCCGCGGGCGTTTCCGTCGGCCCGCGGCACGCGCGCGACGCCGAGGACCTGATCGAACTTGCCGACCGCGCACTCTACCGGGCCAAGTCCGAAGGCCGTGACCGGGTAGTCCCCTTCGAGCCGGAAGACCGGCGGCTGGCCCCTGGTATCATGAATCTGCCGCTACGGGCCCAGCGCCGCCGCGAGGGCGACCCGCGCGAGACCGACCTGCGCGAGACCGGCTGACGCACGGCGGGCTCAGGCTGACGCCACCGCTTGGCCTTCGACCACGGACTCGCCGGCCTGGTTTGTCGTCACGACGCGGATTGTCGCGAGCCCGTCCTTGACGGCCGTGACCTCGGCCCTGGCCGTGAGCGTATCGCCAGGCCAGACCTGCTTCGTGAAGCGGACTCCGTAGTTCTTCAGGGTCGTAGGCCCCAGCCAATCCGTAAGCATGCGGCCGGTGAGACCCATCGAAAACATGCCGTGGGCGAAGACCGAGGGATAGCCCCCCATGGTCTGCGCCACCGTGTCGTCGTGGTGCAGTGGGTTGAAGTCGCCACTCGCCCCGGCGTATTTAACGATGTGGCTGCGATTGACCTTTTCGATCACCACCGCCTCGTGCGTGTCACCAACTTTGAGTGTCATGGCCATCTCTCCTGTCTCTGTCCCATTTCTCTTCTGTGAAAAGCTACTGATCGACGGCGCGTTCGGTCTGCACGCCGACGGAGCGGGCGGTGACGCAGAGAACGCCGTCCTGGTTGCGGTATTCCGTGATCGATTCGCTAAAGAGGAGCTTGCCGCCACGGCGGCCTTCCTTCTCCCAGCGCTCGCCAGCGCGATTCGTAACGGTGAGCGTGTCGCCCGCGTGGATCGGCTGGTGGTATTCGTAGTGTTGTTCGGCGTGGAGCCCGCGTCCGAGACCTCCGCCGCCGCCGCCCGGGCGCTCGCCACGGTGAACCGGGGCCGCGCCCTTGCGTGGGCGAGTGAGGTCGAGCGGGTTATTCGGGTCCCAGTGGGCGCTGGACTGGACGAACGTGGGTGGGACGACGATGCCGCCGACGGCCTTCGTCGCCGCGTCATTCGGGTCCGAGTACTCGGGCCGGATATCGAGCACGGACCGCGCGAAGAGCATCACCTGCGTGCGGTCGACGGGGAATTCGAAGCCTTCAGCCATCTAATTAGCCTCCTGTGATCTGAGATGCGGGGCCGATCCTAGGTGCGGGGAGGGGCGGCTGGCAAATGCGGTGGCCCTTCGCGATGAAGACCGGCGTCAGACCCACCGGAACGGTTCAGGTGACCGGCACCCGGAACACCCAGACCGACTCGCACGGCCGGTTGCCTGGCGCCTGCAGCGCGCCCGGCAGCCGAATCTCGACATCGGGGCCGTTCTGAGTCCATTGCAGTGGTGTGACGACACCAAGCATCGTGACCGCCGATGCGGGGGCTGCTCTCAGGCCCCGGACGACCAGCTCCGTCCCCGGCCAGGCGGTCACGTGAACGTACACGACGGCGCCGTCCTTGCTCCTCGTGAAGTACATATCAGCGTCGCTGGCGACGCGCCAGGGGCGCGTCCCGTAGATCGCCTCACCGTTGACTCGGAGCCATTCGCCGAGGTCGCGAAGCCGGCGCTCCTGGATCTCGGGCAGCTTGCCCGTCCCGTCTGGCCCCAGTACCAGGAGAAGGTTGCCGTTATTCGCCACGATGCCGACGAACATCCGGATGAGCGACTCGCTCGTGAGCGAACTCGCCTCGTCGTCCTGCCAGTTGAAGCCGAAGGCCGGGCTGATCGACCGGCAAATCTCCCACTTCCGCGCCGTGGCCTCGCCTTCGCCGCTGTTGTACTCACGCGTCGCGTAGTCGCCATGCTGCGAAGTCCGCATGAGCCGGTCGGCTTTGGCGGCGTCACCTTCGTCCAGGTACTTCCGCAGGCGCTCGGCGTCCTCGTCAGACATGGAGAGGCCCGCGCGATCGTTGATCACCACGTCTTTGCGGCCGTGAGCGCGGTTGTACAGGTAGGCTGACATCTCGCGCGTGCGGTTCAGGTCCGTCGTCGTATTCCAGCCGCCGTCCCACCACACCAGGTCAGGGTCGAACCGGTCGACCGCCTCCTTGAACAGTGGGACCAGGTAATCGGCGAAGTAATCGCGCACCGGGATCTTTCCCGAGGCCAGGCCGTTCATCTGCTTCGAATAGAAACTCGTCGCCTCCGGCCGCCAGTTGGTAAAGGTGAGCTCGTTTCGCCACGTCCCGAGGAGGCTCGTGCTCGCGTCCCAGCCGTTGATCTGGCGATCGAGGATGGCCGGGTACTCCCATTCACAGATAGAGAAATAGAGTCCGAGCTTCAGGTCCCGGCCGCGACAGGCCGTGGCCAGCTCGTGGAAGATATCGCGTCGCGGCCCCATCTCCTTCGCGTTGCGTCTGGTATAGCGCGATTCCCACATCGTCCACCCGGCGTGGTGCCTCGCGAAGGGGACGAGATACTTCGCGCCCGTCTCCTCGGCCAGCCGTGCGAACACTTCCGCATCGAACGCCGAACCCGTGAGCAGCGGCAAGAAATCGTCGCGGCGGAAGTCGTGGCCCCAGACGGCGTCGTGATAGTCCTCGTAGTAGTTCCCCATGAGGAACTCGTACCAGTCCGGGTAACTCCCGCCGGTGCCAATGTTGCTGCGTTTCGCCGCCCAGCCTGCGACCGACCACGGCCCCCAATCGAGGAAGATGCCGAGCTTCGCATCTTCGAACCATTCGGCCATTGGATGGGCGTCCAGCGATCCCCATTCTGGTTTCCAGACGCCGTTGGCGTTGACTTCGATGAGGCTGGCCACATCGGCGGCCGCACGCGCCATCATGTCATCGGAGAAGCGTTCTCGAAGCTGTTCGATGGTGTGTTCGTACTGGAACGGCACGAAGTCCCGCGGCCGTCCGGGCTGGCCTGGAGCGAACATGGCTCCATCGGCCACTTCTACAGTTCCACCAACAGGCGCAGCGTCAGGCATGCGCGCAGCATAGGCGCCAGCGCGCCGCAAGCAACGCCCCCGGCCCCCAGACCGCTCGCCCCCGCCACCGCAGAAGCCTTCGATCACCCTCAACCGAGCGTCCGTAGCGCGCATGTCAGTGAGCGCTGGGACGGACGCGACGATGGGCGCGCGGCGCCGAGCGATGGCACGGGCCCGCGCCCGCCGTGGTGGCCATGTCGTGCTGGTCCACGTCGACGAGGCGTTGACAGGTGAGATATGATTCCCCAGCGCAGCAGCGCCGGGAGTTCCGCGATGCCAGCAAGCCTCGAACAACTGATCGGATCCCTTCGAGCAGGCCTTCCCGGGAGAGTCCTCGAGCCAGGCGACGGGACCTATGACGACGTTCGCAAGATTCACAACGGCGCAATCGACCGGCGGCCCCGCATAATCGCACGGTGCCTCGGGACCGCGGATGTCGTCGACGCCGTGAACTTCGGGCGAGAGAGCGGCTTGGAGATCGCCGTCAGAGGCGGGGGACACAATGTCGCCGGTCGGGCGGTCTGCGACGGCGGCGTCATGGTCG
>JAYUAG010000079.1:0-5917 GCA_043741475.1 Thermoflexaceae bacterium
GTCTTCGGCGAGGTCCAGATCCGCCACGGCTTTTCGCCGCCGATCCTGATCACGCCGTTCCTCGTGGGGATGAAGCAGGCGAAGGAGATCCTCATGCTCGGCGAACGCATCAGCGCCGCGGACGCGCTCCGCCTCGGCCTCGTGAACCGTGTGGTGCGGGCGGAAGATCTCGCCGCTACCGTCGACGAGATGGCCACGAAGATGGCGGCGCTGCCGCAGGGGCCCGTGCGCTCCAATAAGATGCTCGTGAACCGTGTCTACGAACTCGCTGGCTTCCAGGACGCGATCAACTACCGCGACGACCCGTTCATCGCCCGCATGCTCAGTGGCCGGGGCGAGCCAGACCCTCACCTCAAGGTCCTCCAGGAGCAGGGCTGGGAAGCCTTCCGCCGCTCGCGGGACGCGCTCTACAAGGCGGAAGACCAGCGCTGACGTGGCCGGGAAGTGGATCGAAGTTCCGGCCCGGCTGCACTCCCCTTCTCCCGCGAAATCCCGGGAGAAGGGGTTGGGGATGAGCGCAGGATGCCAAAAGACCGGCGCCATTGGCGCCGGTCTTTCAGATTGGTGCGTGGAAGGACGCGAGCTAGCGCGCGGCTGTCGGCGTCCGTGGCGCGCCGAGCGTCCAGCCGCCGCGGTCGTTGGTGGCCACCGCAGCCCTCGGGGCCTGTGATTGAACAGGCTGAGCCTGGTGGCGCACATGTGCGGGCGCCGGCTGATGCTCGACCGTGGGCCGTGGCCGCGAACGGCTGACCGTGATTGCCACGGCCGGGCCACCGGGCTTGACGTACGGCTGGTCGTCGATTGGCGGCTCGAACGCCATCAGGTCGTGAAGCCGCGGGTCGTCAGGGGTCATCGGCACGACCGCTTCCATGAGCCCGGCTTCACGCCGGAGAGCGTTGAAGTCGCGCAGTTCGCCCCGCATGACAAGCGTCACCACCATGCCCGCGGCGCCCATACGGGCCGTACGCCCGGAACGGTGGAGGAACGTCTTCACGTCGTCCGGGCAGTCGTAGTGGACGACGATGTTCACATCGTCCACGTGGATGCCGCGGGCGGCGATGTTCGTGGCGACCAGCACAGGGCAGCCGCCCTTCTGGAAGGCGCGCAGGGCGCGTTCGCGCTGCGGCTGGCTGAGGCCGCCGTGCAGCACCCCGGCGGTCAGGCCGAGCTTGTCGAACTGGCGGACGAGCCGGTCGGCGCCTCGCTGCGTGCGGACGAAGAGGAGTGTGCGCTCCGGGCCGGAGGCGATGGCCGCCGCCACCGGAGCCTTGTCGACTTCGTTCACACCGATGAAGCGATGCGTCATCTCGGGGATGTGGTCGTCTTCGCTGTCCGCCGAATGGTGCACTGGATCGTGCTGGTAGCGGCGGATGAGCGTGTCCACGGCGCCGTCGAGCGTCGCCGAGAAGAGGAGCGTCTGGTGGCGCTGCTTCACTTGCGAGAGGATGCGCGCAACCTGGGGCAGGAAGCCAAGGTCCGCCATCTGGTCCGCCTCGTCGATGACGACCGTGGTGACATCGGCGACGGAGACCTCTCCCCGTTCGAGGAGGTCGTTCAGGCGGCCGGGGGTTGCGACCACGAGGTCGACTCCGGCGCGCAGGCGGGCGGCCTGTGCGGGCAGCGAAGCGCCGCCATAGATGGTGGCGACGCGCACGTTACGCAGGTTCGCGACCGGCGTGAGCGCTGCGGTGATCTGGTTGGCGAGTTCGCGTGTGGGCGCGAGCACGAGCGAGTCAGGGCGCCTTGGGGCGCTTCGCTTCGTCCGCTCGATCAACGGCAGGCCGAAGGCGAGCGTCTTGCCCGAGCCCGTGCGGGCTTTGCCGCAGACATCGCGGCCGGCGAGCACGTCGGGGATGGTGAGCGCCTGGATGGGCGTGGGGATGGTGATGCCCGCTTTCGCGAGGATCCGCACGACGTCTTCGGCGAGGCCGAGGCCGATGAACTCGGAGGCGCTGACGGCGGCTTCTTCAGCCTCCGTCAGGGGAGCGGCGATTGGCTGCGCGGGCGCAACGGGGCGATGATGGGTGGTGGTGGTGTGGCCGGGCTCGATACGAGCAGGCCGCTTACGAAGGGTTAGCAGGTGGGTTCTTCTCCATGATGATGATGAGCGAAAATGGGGATTGCCGTCTTGCGACACCTCAATCACCCACATTCGACCAGCACACAATCGAAAGAAAGAGCCGAGAGGAGTCGCCCGCGGCACGCCGCAGCGTGCGCTCAAGATCACCATAACACACCGGCCGGCCGGTTGGCGAATCGCTTGCAACGCGCTACGGTGGCCCTGTCCGCCGTCCCCCATCTTAGCGGCGGGTTCCCATCACGGCATAACGTTGGTAGGTTGGTGAATGCGGCCCGTTCCGCCCCCGATCCGGACGGGCCGCGAGGAGTGTCTATGAAGCGAACCGTGCTCCCTCTTGTGGCGCTCCTCGCCGCCGTGGTGCTCCTCGCGGGGTCGTTCACGCTGGGCCGCGGCGCCCATGATGCCGCGGCACTCACCAATTGCGAGACCTCTACCGGGGATGTGAGCCCGGCCGAGCAGCAGATGCTGACGCTCTTCAACCAGGCCCGCGCCCAGGAAGGGAAGGCCGCCCTGAGCTTCTCCGTATCGTTGAACCGCGCCGCCGCGTGGCACTCCGAAGACCAGGCCCGCCGCGGCGTGCTGAGCCACGACGATTCAGCCGGCCGTGACCCCTTTCACCGGATGCCGGACTGCGGCTACCCGTCCTCTGGCAGCGGCGAGATCGTGGCCGTTGGCAGTCCCGACGTTACCACCATCTTTAACCTCTGGATGAACTCCCCCGGCCACCGCCAGGCGATCATGCTCGCGAACGCGAGGGGTGTGGGTATCGGGTACGCCAGCGGCTACTGGACCGCCGACTTCGGCTCCGTCGTCGAATCCGGCGACCCGGCCCCGAGCTCTAGCGCCGCCTCCACCTCGACTCCCACCCGCACCCCCACGGCCACGCCAACCGTCACTCCCACGCCCGCAGGCCCCATCCGCCGCCTCACGATCGCCATGCTCGTGACCGAGTAAGCCACACGCACTCGCCCACCAGTCCGAACCGCGCGCGTCAGCAAGCGGATCGCATCCACCAACTCCGGCTCCACGGCAGCGGGCGGAGTAGGCCAGGCGCACTCGCGCACCAGTCCGAACCGCGCGCGTCAGCAAGCGGGCTGCATCCACCAACCCAGAAGTAGCGGCCCGACGAGTGCCGCCGGGCATCATTCTGCAACCCGCTCCGTGACCGTCGCGGTTCGGACGAATCGTGCTCCGCGAGCATAGAATCGGCGCTCCACGCTATAGGAGTGCGCCATGAAATTCGGCATCTGTGTTGCCGCCCGCATCAGCGACATCGAACTCATCGTGCTCGCCGAGGAACTCGGCTTCGACAGCGCCTGGGTAGCGGACTCGCAAATGATCTGGTCCGATTGCTACGCCACCCTCGCCGTTGCCGCGCAGCGCACGAGCCGCATCCGGCTCGGCACGGGCGTGGCCATCGCCGGCACCCGTATTGCGCCCGTCACCGCGGCGGCGATCGCGACCATCAATCAAATCGCGCCGGGCCGGACGTTCCTTGGCCTCGGCACTGGCCACACGGCGATGCGCATCATGGGCCAGGACGCGATGCCGCAGCGCGAGTTCCAATCGTACGTCCGCACCGTCCGTGACCTGCTCGACGGGCAGAACACGAGCTACACGCTCGGCGAACGGACGCGAGACATCCGCTTCATCCACCAGGGCGAGGGTTACTACCAGCTCGAACCGCGCATCCCCATCCACGTCGCGGGCGTCGGGCCGGTGGGCCAGCGTTTCGCCGGCCGGGTGGCGGATGGACTCGTGATCCTCGGCGCACCGAACCCGGCTGCAGCGGGCCGTGCACTGTCGAATCTGCGTGAGGGCGCTTCGCGCGCAGGTCGTGAGTTGTCCCCGGCCTTCGAAGTCACGACGCTGACGGGAGGCTCGGTGCTCGGCCCTGGCGACTCGCTCACCTCGCCGCGGGTCAAGCAGGACACCGGCGCGATGGTGACCTCCGGCCTGCACTACATGTGGGAGGTGATGCCGGAGCCCCGGCGCGAGGCCGCTGTCCCGCCCCACTACCGCGACGTGTGGCAACGGTACCTGGACTTCGTGGATGCCATGGAGACACCACCCGAACGACGCTACCAGCAGGTCCACCTCGGACATTGCAGCTACGTCGCGCCCGGCGAGGAGCAGTTCATCCTCCCCGAGCTGATCGAGGCAGGCTCGCTCGTTGGCACGCCCGAACAGATCGTCGCGAGGCTCCGCGCGGCGGAGGCGGCGGGGCTGACACAGGTGATGCTCATGGTCGGCCAGGACTACGCACCGCGGGTGATCCGCGATTTCGCCGACAAGGTCTTCCCCTCATGGACGAGCGGCTCACTCCCCGCGCGAGCGTGAGATGACGTGGCACTCATGGGTGAAGGGTCACGGCTTGCATGCACGCAAAGTCCGAACCACGCGCGGCAAGCGGGTTGCGGCGACCGTGCCCTCCGACGGGATCGATCGTCTTTCGGCCGCCGTGTGACACAACCCGGCCCGTGACCGTCGCGGTTCGAATTGACTCTGCGGCCGCCTCGGTTTGTTGCCCAACCGTGAACCGCTTATCTCCTTACCAGCACCACCCGTAGCATCTCGACATGGCCCAGGCGGACCCGCCGGCGCCCTCCGCGCCCTCGCCCCGGATGAACGGCCTGATGATCGCGACGGCGATCGTCGGCTTCGGCTTCGTCGCCTCCCGCCTGCTCGGCGTCTTGCGCACGGTCGCCATTGCCAACGCGTTTGGTTCGGACCCGAAACTCGACGCCTACAACGTCGCCTTCCGCGTGCCGGACCTGATCTTTCAGGTGCTGGCTGGGGCGACCCTGGGCAGCGCCTTCATCCCCGTCTTCGCGCGGCTCTATCGCCGCGAAGGCGAAGACCGCGCCTGGCAGCTGGCGAGCACGATGCTCAACGTCGTCACTGCGGGGACCGCACTGCTCTGTGTGCTCGCGTTCGCGCTGGCGCCCGTGCTCGTGCCCCACCTCGCCCCGGGCCTGGGCGTCGATAACGGCCGCCGCGACGAACTCGTCGACCAGGCCGTCTCACTCACCCGGCTGATGCTGCTTTCGCCCTTCCTCTTCGCGATCAGCGGCATGGTCACGGGCATCCTCAACGCGCGCCAGAAGTTCCTGTTGCCGGCGCTCGCCCCCGTGCTCTACAACCTCGCAATCATCTTCGGCGCGGTCGCCCTGTCGGGGCCGTTCGGCGTCGAAGGACTGGCGATCGGGGTCGTGCTCGGGGCGGCGCTTCACCTCGCCGTGCAGCTGCCCGGGTTGGTGCGCGAACGCATGCAGTACCGGCCGAGCTTCTCCCCGGACGCAGCGGCGCGCGAAGTGGGAAAGCTAATGGCGCCGCGCGTGCTCGGGCTGGCGGCCGCCCAGGTGAACTTCCTCGTGACCGTCTACTTCGCTTCAAAGGTGGGCGAATCGGCGATCTCCGACCTGAACTACGCCTGGCTGCTCGCCCAGCTGCCGATCGCCATCTTCGCAATGGCAATTTCGACGGCGATCTTCCCGCGGCTCGCGGACCACATCGCCGACGGCGACATCGCCGGCATGGCCGCGGCGGTATCGCGCGCCCTGCGCATCATCATGTTCCTCACCATCCCGGCGGCGCTCGGCCTGGCATTGCTGCGCGTGCCGGTGGTGACGCTCCTCCTGGAACGGGGCGAGTTTGGGCGGGATGAGACGGCGGTGACGGCAGCGGCGATGGCCTGGTACTGCCTCGGGATCGTCCCCCAGGCCGGGATCGAGATCCACAGCCGCGGCTTCTACGCGATGGGCGACACGCGCACCCCGGTCATCCTCGCGGTAGGCGCGGTCGGGCTCAACCTCGCCCTCAGCGCCCTCCTCTGGG
>JAYUAG010000080.1:0-5913 GCA_043741475.1 Thermoflexaceae bacterium
TTTCTCGCCCAACGGCGTAACATACTTGATCCCCAGATCGAGGAGATCAGGAGCGTCTTGGCATGAGTGAAGTCAGCCACAGTCTCGATGAACCATATGAACTCGCATTGCTGCAATTTCGACCCGGCGCCCTCTCGGAAGAGGCCGTCAACATCGGAGTCATCGCCTTGTCGCTGGAAAGACCCCAACTCCGATTCGAGTTCTCCGAACGCTATGGACGCATCAAATCGCTTTTCCCGGACCTCGAAGGCGTCGCTTACCGCCGCCTCGTTCGTCAGGTACAACAGATAGCCCAAGGGCTGTCGGCGCAACTGAGCCCTGATGGCCGCCAAGCACCACTCGTGCGGCCCTTCCCGGATCTGCAGACCGTGCTCCGTCTCATCGTACCGAAGGCCGACGGCCTCTTCGGGTGGTCAAGCGTACGATACGGAATATCGGCGGATTTGAATCAAACGGTTACCACCGCCCTTCATCGTTACGTCACCCGATTCGAGGAGCACGAAACACGGCCGAGGGTCGACGATGAGACCTTGTGGCGCACGGTGATCTCCATCCCAGCCGTCGCCATGGTCATCTCTAAGCTCAGGCCCGACTACCCGTTGCGGACTAACAGGTACGAATACAAGTTCCGCGCCGGGTGGACGAACGGCCGAGTTCAGGTAGTCGAGCCCATCTCGCTGGACTACCTTGACCCAGGAGACATGCTCGAGGAGGCAATGCGATGGCGTGGCCGACTCGGCGAGTTGGCGGAAACCAACGACTTCTTGATGACTGCTCTGGTCACTGAACCCCCCACGGACTCCGCTTCGACCGAGTCGTACTTCCGATCCCTCGAAGTGCTCAAGGAGATACCGACGATGAGGGCCGTCGTCCCAGCAGGCCACGGCCACGACTTCGCCGCGTTGGTCCTGGACGACCTCGGGCGCCCCAAACCACCACCCTACAACGCGGCAGGGTAGTTAGAAAACGCGCCACACCAGGGCGTAGTTCTGAGGCTGCAGCGCCACGCGGAAGGCCCGCACCGTGATCTCCGCCTGGCCCGGCGGCGTCGGCGCCCACGTCACCTGCTCGACGTTGTTCAGGCGGTCGAAGGCGGTCGAAGACGCGGCCACGTTGCCGTGACGCTCCTCGCCGTTTGCCCCACGGACGATCAGGTCAAGGTCGTTCTGCAGCCCTTCACCGGAGGGGTCGGTCCAGACGAGCGTCACCTTCAGGGTCTTGCCCGCGGGCACGGCCACGACCACCTTTTCGTCGCCGCCCGTGTCGAGCTTCGTCGCTTCGTCCTTGAAGTTAGGCGCGGCGCCGGCGGCGAAGGGGCCGATGCACTTCGCAACGTTCACCCGCCCGAAGCCCTCGGCGTTGTTCGGCACGCCTGGTGACTCGGTGGGCACATACTGGCCCGCCATGTTCTCGGCCCCGTTGATCAGCAGCGCCTTCACGAGCGCGGCGCTGGGCGAGGGCGTCTGACGCTTCTTGATCAGGTATTCGCGCAGCAACGCCACACAGCCCGCCACCAGCGGCGTGGCCATGCTCGTGCCGCCCATGAAGAAATAGAGAGGGTCGCCGGAGAGTGCCCAGCCATCGTCGGTGGTCGCGCGTGACCGCGTCGAGAGGATGAACGTGCCGGGCGCGACCACGTCCGGCTTGATCCGCTGGTCGACGGTCGGGCCGCGCCCGCTGAACGCGACCATGCCCTCCGGGTTGTTCGCCATTTTGTCCGTGCTGATCGGGTTCGCGGGGAAGTCGTTCGGCCACCACTCGCCGTAGGTGTCACTGATCGTGGGCCGGCGGTTTTCGGAGGCGCCGATCGTGATGCAATTCTTCGCCGTGCCCGGCGGCGTGACAGATTTGGGGTTGATCTGACCGTCCGCGTCGGAGTCGGTGCCTTCGTTTCCGGCGGAGAAACAGATGACGCAATCGCGGTGCTCCCAGACGAAGGTGTCCAGTTCGCGCGAGTTCGAGTTGTACGAGCCATCGCCGACGGTCGAGCCCCAGGAGTTCGTGTGGACGCGCGCCTTGTCCGTCGTGTAGGGCGGGCCAAAGAGGTCGGCGAGGTCGTCTGGCAGACCACCCAGCCCGCCCTGTGCGTCGAGCACGCTCTGGAGCACGAGCTTCGCCTTTGGCGCGGTCCCCTCAATCTGGATGCCGAGCGACTGGGAAACGCCGCTCCCGAGGACCGAGCCGGCGACGTGCGTCCCATGGCCGTGGGGGTCGCTTGGGTCGGCCGGCCGGCCCAGGGCGTAGAGCTTCTTCACGCGGCCGGTGAAGGCCGGGTGAGGGCTCAGCCGGTCACCCTTGTCGAAGCCCGTATCGGCGACGGCGATCACCTGGCCGAGGCCCTGCAACCCCACCGAGGGCGGAGGTGCGCCCGCCGGAAGCCCGAGGATGCCGCGCGCGATGTTGTTGGAAAGCTTGTAGCCCGTCACCTCTTCCAGGTGGCGCACCTCGTCGATCGCGGCGATGCGCTGAAGCCGCCGCGGCTGCACAGTCACCCGGATCTTGCGGCGCGAAACCTTAAGCGAAGACGCGGCAACACCCGCGGCCTCGGCCACCTGCGCCCTCACCGTCTCGGGGTCGCAGTTTTCGTGGAGCACGATATCGACGGTCCGGGGTGTCTGCGCGGGCGATGCGCCGGTCGCGGCGGCGAGCGCCGTGAGTTCTTGCGGACCGGAAGGGGGTGTCGCCGGCGCCGCCGCGAGTGCGGGCGCGACCTTAAACTGCTGCATGTAGACGTTCGCCCATTCGACGAACGGGAGGGCGCGCACGGGCCCGAGGTCCGAGGGCTCGTAGCGGCAGAGGTAGGTCTTCTCGGGCACGTACTCGAGCACAGCCGCCCCAGCTGCTGCGAGTGCCTCGCGCTGGATGCGAGTGAGCGGCTCGTCCGTCTGCACTAGGATGTAGCTCGATGATGCGGCGTCCGCGCTTTCGACCGCGCTCGCCGCGTGGGCGCTCAGCTGTGGGCTGAGCGGGTCGTAGCTCACCCCGTTTATCGTGATTCGGGCCATTTCCCTTCTCCCTCTCGTGCCACCGGAACGTGGATTTGGGCGCGCGCCTCCACAATACCACCCGCGGGCAAGCGCTTTGTGTGAACCAGTTCACACAAAGGCCCGAAGCCAGGCTTCCGAACCGCGCGCCGTAAGCAAGCGGATTGCAGCGACCATCTCAGGCTGCCACGGCCGCGCGCGGATTGCGTCTCGGGTTGGTCGCTGCGGCCCGCTCCATGACCGTCGCGGTGCGGACTTACGCCTATGCCCTCAAGCGCCCGCCGCCCACCGCCGCGCCACCTCCGTCAACAGCCCCGCCGCCTCAACCATCGACCGCCGCGCGTCAGGTTCCACATCCGACAGCGTCCGTATCTCGGCGCCCTTCACCGGGCCGCTCGCCCGGGCCGCGAACACGACGCATGGCTTGCCCGCTGCCGCCGCGAGCTCGATCAGTCGCCCCGTGGTCTTCCCCTGTAACGACTGGCTGTCGAAGCTGCCTTCACCGGTCAGGACGATGTCCGCTGCGGCCAGCCGCTCATGCAAGCCGGAGACCTGCGCTACGACCTCGAAGCCGCTTTCAATTCGGGCGCCGAGGAACGCCACCAACCCCGCCGCCAGCCCGCCCGCCGCGCCGCCGCCCGGAATCGAGCCCACATCGGCTCCAAGCGACCGCCGCAAGACGGCCGCATACCGCACCAGCGCAGCGTCGAGCGCCTCCGCGTCCGCGGGCGAGGCGCCCTTCTGCGGCCCGTACACGATGGCCGCTCCGTTCGTGCCCGTCAGGGGATTCGTGACGTCCGTCGCCACGGTAATGTCGATGCCATCGAAGCCAGGGGGACGTCGCCAGTCGATGCGCGCCAGCTCCCCGAGCGCGACGCCGCCTGGTGGCAGTTCGCGCCCCGCTTCGTCGAGAAAGCGCGCGCCGAGCGCGCGCGCCATGCCGTGCCCACCATCCGTCGTTGCGCTGCCCCCGACACCGATCACCATCCCTGCCGGTCGCGATTCCACGGCCGCCGCGATCAGCTCGCCCACGCCCGCCGTATCCGCGCGCAACGCGTCGCGCTCCTCCTCCCCAATGTGGGAAAGGCCGTTCGCCTGTGCCGCCTCCACTATTGCCGTCCGTGGCGAACGCAGGATCACGTAGCGGCCCAACACCGGCCGGCCGAGTGCGTCGTGGACTGTCGTGCCGAGCATGTCTCCCCGACTTGCAGCGCGCATCGCCTCCAGGAACCCCGGTCCCCCGTCGGACATAGGGAGCAGGTCCAGCGTCCACGCGGGTTGGGCCGCCCGCACGCCGTCCCCGATCGCGGCCGCTGCGTCCGCCGCGGAGAGCGACCCTTTGAACTCCTGGGGCGCGATCAGGACGCGTGTCATCTCAGGGCCACCGCGCATCCAGAGTGCGGCGGCCGAGGGCGGTCACGGACAGGAGATTGTGAAAGCGAACCGGGGCCCTTGCTCGCGCGCGGGCTAAGGATCTGATAGCGCGGTCGCGAGAGCGTTTCATCTCACCTCACCGCTGCCTGAAGTACGTGAACAGCCCAAGCGCCACGATCACCAGCACGTAGAGCAGGATGAAGTCGCGGAGGCGATGTAAGAGGCGCGCCGCCCGTCCCGAACGGAACACGACCGCCGCCACCACGAGCGTCACGATCAAGAGGACCAACGCCACAGCAACGAAGGACCTCAAGCTTCCGCTGCCCCGTCAGTCACCGTTCATCGTCCGGCTCGCGAACTTCCAGCTGTCGCCGGCCTTCACCAGGCGGTCATCGTAGATCCCGTTCGCGAGGACGCTCGCAGGCTTCCCCTCTTCGATGCGCATGAGCAGCAGGTAGCACGACGCCTTCGCCCCGCCGTCCGTCGCGTCCAGCACGAGGTTGTTCGTCCAGTGCCGCGCCTTGAGGCGCTTCGCGAAGTTCGTTGCGAACTCGGCGAGCGCCGCCGTCCCCGTGAATGTGCCCGTCGCGGAGCTGAACACCCCCTCAGGAGTGAAGCAAGCGGCCCACTCGTCCGCCCGGCCCGCGTCTATCGACTGGTTGTACCTCGCGTAGAGCTGTTGAATCGTCAGTTGATCTTCGACTGAAAGCGCCATCACCTTCTCCAATGGTCTCCCCGCTCGACTACACCCCCGCTTGATGTCCTCGCGGCCGGAAACGTTTCGGCAAGGATACGCGCGGCGGCCCCCATCGTCGCGCCGTGCTTTGCCGTAGCATTGCACCACCGACCATCAGGAGTGCCCCATGCCTGAGCCATCTCCTTGGGCTCGCCCCGAAGACGAGGACGACGACACCAAACCCGCGACATCGGGTGGCTCTGACGGCGGCCCCGCAGCCGAGGTCCGGGAGCCCGGCCTACGAGCTGATGCGCCGGCGGCCGTCCTCGAACGAGAGGCGGACGAAGCCGAATCCCGCCCCGAGCCCGCCGATCCCCCACCGCCTCCGACCGCCGTGGGAACCGGCATGGCAGAGTCCGGCGGCCGAGCCCCCGGCGGCAGCGGTGCAAGCGGCGCCCTCATCCCCATCCTCGGCATGATGCTCATGGCCCTTTCCGCCCTCGTCGTCGGTCTCGTCGTCTTCATCACCCGGGACACAGGCAAGGCCTTCCCCGCGAATCGCAACGAGTCGGACTACGATCTTGCGGCCATGGCGCTCCGTGTGACCGACCTGCCCTCGGGAATGGCCCTCAGCGGACGCGTCACCTTCGACAATCAGGAGTGGGCCGACCTCCTCGGTGGTGATGACCCGGAGCAGCGTCTCGCCCAGCTCAACGCCCAGGGCCGAGTCCGTAACCACGTCAGCATCTTCCGCTGGGCCGACGACAACACGGGCACGCGCCACTACGGCACGACCCAGTCGCTCATCGCGCAGTCCACCATCTTCGATACGGCGCCGAACGCCCGCGAGTCGCTCTCCGGCCGGTCGGGGAGCGCTCT
>JAYUAG010000081.1:0-5892 GCA_043741475.1 Thermoflexaceae bacterium
CTGAAGGCGACGCGAAGCTGACGAAATTTCTGGGAAACGATCCCCGACGACGCGTGCACCTGGTCGAGGAGTTCCCGCTCGAGCGCGTCGCCCGAGAGCTCAAGGCTCTGGCGGACAAAGTCGTCGCGGCTCATGAGGCGGATGTCCTCGAAGAACGTGTGCGAATGCCCCGTCTGGCGGAGCACCGGGAAGTAGACCTGCAAGGCCAGCACCAACACGGCGACCGTCGAGAGCGCGTATGCGGCGATCAGGAGGCCCACTGCCGTGCCCTTCACGCCCGAACTGAACAGGTCGCTGATGTCGTTGCTGCTGGCCAGCGTCACGGCAGCGATCGTGGCGTGCAGGGCGAGCAGTGGCGCCGTCTTCCCGTCGGCGAGCTGCGTGAGGAAGACGAGCCGGTCTAGCGTGGCAGCGTGCGAAGCGACTCTCCCGGTCTGGTCGAGCGGTTCGTGAGTTGGGGGCGCTTCCACGCGGGGCACGATACGGCCGGAGCGCCTAGCGGTCAGTAGGGGACGCATTCGCCCTATACTGCAAGGCGTTGGCAGGTCGTACTCTCCTCCTCGTTGTGCTTGTCGTCGTGATGTCGGCTGGTTCGGCCTGCCGGGCCGACAGCCCTGGACCCGGCGAAAGCGAAGTCGTGGTCTTTGCCGCCTCGTCCCTGACCGAGGCGTTCAAAGCGGCGGCGACCAGGTTCCAGGAACTGAACCCGAAGGCGAGGGTCACCTTCAACTTCGCTTCATCGTCCGCGCTCGCCACGCAAATCAACGAAGGCGCCCCAGGCGACGTCTTCGCCAGCGCCGACACCGTCCAGATGAAGGTTGTGACGGACCGGGGCAACGCCGCGAACCCCGTCAGCTTCGCCACAAACCTGCCGACGGTGATCGTCCCGAAGAGCGGCTCGCCGGTTGCGTCATTCGCCGACCTCGCGAAGCCCGGCGTCCGGCTTGTCCTTGCGGGACCAGGGGTGCCGATCGGAAAGTATTCCCGCGACCTCCTCGCCAACGCCTCGAAGGCCAGCGGCGGCGTGTCGCCCGACTTCTCCGAAAAGGTCCTCGCCAATCTCAAGAGCAACGAGGCCAACGTGCGCGCCGTCCTCACCAAGGTCCAGCTCGGCGAAGCGGACGCGGGGATCGTCTACACGACCGATGCTGCGATCGCCTCCGCCGATGTAAGGCTGGTCCAGATCCCGGCGGCTTACAACGCCATTGCCCAATACCCGATTGCCACGACGAAGGGGGCGAAGAACCCGCTTGCGGCGAAGGCGTGGGTCGCGTTCATCCTTAGCGCTGATGGCCAGGCGATCCTGGCCAGGTTTGGTTTCGGCAGGCCCTGAAGCGGTCGGGCCATGCCGTTCAAATCCGGTAAGCTCGCGACAAGGAGCGACTTGTGAATGCGTAATCTCCTCCCCGCCGACCGCGTGGTCCTCGTTACGATCGCCACCCTCGTGCTCGCCTTCGCCGCGTTTTTCCTCTTGCCGTTGGCCGGGCTGATTAACGAGTCGGTCGAACGCGGCCACACCTGGGAGTTGGTGCGGCGCTCGGAGGTCCGCGATGCGCTCACCCTCTCCCTGTGGACGTCGACGCTGACGGTCGTGCTCGCGATCGTTTTCGGCACGCCCGTCGCCTACGTCCTCGCACGCGCCCGCTTCTGGGGAAAGCCTTTCCTTGATGCGCTCGTTGATCTGCCGATTGTGCTGCCGCCGACGGTGGCGGGGGTGGCCCTGCTGACCGCCTTCGGGAGACGGGGGCTCGTCGGCGAACCGATCGAGAGCCTCACGGGGTACACCTTTGGCTTCACCACGACGGCGGTGGTGATGGCGCAGTTGCTCGTCTCTGCGCCATTTTACGTGCGGGCAGCGCGCGGTGGCTTCGAAGGCGTGAACCCGCAAATGGAACGCGTCGCCTACACGCTCGGGGCCTCCCGGCTTCGCGCGTTCTTCCGGATCACGGTGCCCCAGGCCTACCCCGCGCTTCTCGCGGGAGTGGTGTTGTGTTGGGCGCGCTCGATGGGGGAGCTAGGAGCGACCCTCATCTTCGCCGGCAACTTTGAAGGCCGGACGCAAACGATGCCGCTGGCGGTGATCAGCGCATTCGAGGGCTCGTCCCTGGGAGTCGCCGGCGCGATCGCCCTGTCGCTGATTCTTCTCGCGGTCGCGTTCGTCGTGCTCGTGCTGTTCCGGCTGGTCGCTCGCCCGGTGGCAGCGTGACGCTGGAGTTCGACGCAGCGCGGGCGCTCGGCCCCTTCAGCTACGAAGCGTCGCTCCGCGCCTCGCGCGAGACGCTCGTGCTCTTCGGTCATTCCGGGGCGGGGAAGAGCCTCACGCTTCAATTCGTCGCAGGCCTGTTACGCCCGGGCGCGGGTCGAATCGTGATCGATGGCAAAGTCGTCTTTGACGCCGCGAGCGGTGTGGACTTACCGCCCCAGGCGCGAGGTGTTGGTTACGTCGTCCAGGACCTGGCGCTCTTCCGTCATATGACGGTGGCCCAGAACATCGCCTTCGGCATCCCCGCGGCGAAGGATCGCCGCCGCCGCACGGCCGAACTGGTCGGGCTCCTGGGGCTCGGAGGATTCGAAGATCGTAAGCCCGCCTCGCTCAGCGGCGGGCAGCAACAGCGGGTTGCCCTCGCTCGTGCGCTGGCTCGCGATTCGCGATTGCTACTGCTCGACGAGCCGTTTAGTGCGCTGGACGACAGCCTCCGCGCGGGGCTCCGGCGCGAGCTGGTCCGCCTCCGCGATGAACTCGGGCTGACGATCCTGTTTGTCACGCACGACCTGCGTGAGGCCCACCTGCTGGCGGATCGTCTCGCGGTTTTCGATGGTGGCCGGGTGCTCCAGTGTGACGAGCGCGAGACCGTCTTCCGCCGCCCGGCCAACCGCCGCGTGGCCGAACTCACGGGCGTAGCGAACATCCTGCGCGGGACGGTGCTGCAGACCGACGGGGGCGGGGCCGTTATCGACGTGGCCGGTGCGCGCTTCCGCTGCCCGGTGCCGCCCGGCGAGAGCACTCCCCAGCGAGGCTCGGAGGTCGACCTCGCGATCCGCGCCGAGCGTGTAAACCTCCGCCGCGTGGCCCACGAAGAAGGCGCGATGGACAACCGCTTCGAGGCCTGCGTGGTCGAGGAGTTCGCCTACGGTTCGACCCACACCCTGCGCCTCGCGCCGGTCGCGGGGGGGCCAGCCGTGGAAAGCGAACTCGCGGCGCGTCCCTACGAGGTCCTGGGGGTCGCCGTGCAGAAGCGCTGGACGGTTGAACTCCCGGCCGAAGACCTTCATCTGATGCGTGCCTGACCAGGGCGGCGGGACGACTCACTCGTTAGGTGGCGGCCGCGCCGGCGTAGGCCATTACGGCGAAGAGCGGGTCGCTCCGACCGGGACTTGGGCTCAGATCGTAGGCCGTCGCGGCGCCGAAACGCCCGCTCAGCCGGAAGTACAGGCCGACCAGCTCGCCATGGCCGGCGTCATCCAGCATCTGCCAGGCAGCGATCGCCTTTGTGGGGAAGCAACGGTTGGAGAAGGTGACGACGAACGGCGCGCCGCGCTTGAGCACTCGCCCGACCTCAGCGAACACCTCGGCCGGGTGGGCGAGGTACTGCACCGAGACGGTCACAATCGCGCCGTCGAAGGTCGCGTCGTCCCACGGCAGCCGGGGCTCCTCGTTCAGGTCCTGGATGACGCGCTCCGTGAGAACCGGGTTCGCGTCGAGTTCATCGCGATTCATCCCCAGCCCCGAGACCGCACCATAGGTGATATCCCGCGGCAGATGGGAGACCCAGCTCGTCATCAGGTCGAGGATGCGCCCCCCGGCCGGGAGCTGGGCGCGGTAAAACGCAGTGACGGCTGCGATAGCTTCGTCGTCAATGTGCGTCACGAGCCGTGGTTGGGCGTAGAAAAGCGCGTCGTCCGTCTCGTCGTAGCGACGGAAGTGCTCGGGCCGGAGGGGTGAGTCGGGTGCGGTCACGCGGTTGCGGCGGCGCCGGCGCGCTCCTCGATGACGCTCTCGTAGAAGCGGGCGCGGGGGTGCCCCGTGATCACGCCTTCGGGCATGCGCCCGCCGTGGGCCTTGCGGAAGGCGTCCGAGGTCGCCCAGCCCATGAAGTCGGCGCGCGATCGCCACATCGTGTGTGAGACATAATCGCCCACCTCGTCGCCCTTGAGGAGGTGGAAGGCGATGAAGCCGTCGAAGCCCTGGAGGTAGCTTTCGCGCGTGCGCCAGGTCTCTTCGAAATCGGCGACGCGCTCAGGGTTCACCTGAAACTGGTTCATAGCGACGAACATGGAGCCTCCGGGGTGAGGGATGCGGTTCGTCGCAGTCTACGCTGGTTGCGTAGTGCGACGGTCAGGCAGGCGGCTCGGGGAGTTCACTCGCGTTCGCGCCGTCCATTGAGAGCCGCCGGTCTTCCTCGTCCAAGCGCGCCAGAATTATTTCTCGTACCAGGGCAGATCGGGCCTTCCCGTCGCGGTGGGCGGCTTCGTTTAGCAGCCGGTTGGTGGACTCGTCGAGGTGGAGTGAGAGCTTGACCATGATTGAAGTATACGTCGGGGACCTTGGAAGGCGTGAACAGGTGCGTCTCAGTTTTTGCGTGAAATCGAGGCCCGCGTGGGCTGGTGTGCGGGTTCGGCCGCGCCTAATCAATATCCCAAACCACCGTTCTTCCGAATCGCGCGCGTAAGCAAGCGGGCCGTATCGACCAACCCGGACACCAGGGGTTCCCGACTTGTTGACCTGGGATCGCGACAACCGGCCCCGGCCGTGGCGTTCGGATGGGCGGCGGTCGGCCGACGAGGCGTAAAACGTGAGCGCACCGGTGAACGCTTCGTGTCCGGTTCGTACCGTTTCCGGCGCTCACTGACGTTCGCGGTACGGATCGGGGTGTTTCTTACCCCGCCGCCTTCCGCACGGCATGCGGCGGGTCGTAGGTCTGGGCGTACCAGGCGTCTTTCACGAGGTCGTGGTAGAGCGTCAGGTGACGGCCACCTTCGAGCTGCACCACGAAGTAGCGCCGCGCGATCTCGTCCCGCCACCACTCGTCGTCGATGCGCCAGCGGTCGTGGATGGCGGCGACGGGCGCGAACACACCCCGCCAGAGCACAGTCTTCGGTTCGCCCCGCGGCGTCGCTTCGACCGCCAGCGGCATCGGTTCGTTCAGGGGCCGAACGCGACCAGCCCCAGCTGCCGTTCCGGGATCCTGGACCATGGTTGCACCTCCACGATGCGATAGACCTGGGGGCCGCCAACGCGCGTGTTCAGCTGCTCGACCGCTTCGAGCAGCTCTTTCCAGCGGCGGGGGCCGAGTTGCCAGAGGTTGGACTGGTGGCCGTATTCGCTGCAGAAGCCGGAGAGCGTGATGCCGAGCGAGGTCGCCGCCGCCGGCAGCTGCAGCCGCTCGATCCGTTGCTTCACCACGAAGAGCATGCGCGCCGGGTCGTTCACCGGTTCGCGGAAGACGAAGCGGCGCGTGAGCTGTTCGCCGCTTTCGAGGCCAAGCCGCCAATCGAGCCGTCTTACCGATTGGCCGCGCAGCTCCTTGCGGTTCAGCGCCTTCTGGAGGAGCGCGCGCGTGCCCACGATGAGCGGCTCGCTGAGGGCGGTGGGGGCGGGCAGGTCGACCTCTTCGCCGATGTGCAGCTCTTCGCGCCCGGCGATCACGTGCGAGACGTCCTTGCCCTGGGCCAGCTCCCAGGCGCGGGCGCCTTCGTGGCCGAACTGGGCCTGCATCGCGGAGAAGGGGAGGGCCGCGAGCTGGCCCAATCGTTCGAGTCCAAAGAGCCGCAGCCGCTGGTGGATGACGGGCGAGACGGGCAGCACTTCGACTGGCAGCCGGGCGAGAAACGCCTTCGCCCGGCCCGCTGCGACCACCACCGGGCGCTCGCCGAAGCAGGCGCTGGCGGCGT
>JAYUAG010000082.1:0-2466 GCA_043741475.1 Thermoflexaceae bacterium
CGCCTTCGAAGAAGGCCGAGCATCGTCGCCTCCGGGTCGAAGTCGCGCGCCGCGACGTGACCGTGCGGCATCGCGAGGGTTACGACACGAAGGCGCGTTCGCGTGACGAGAACTAAGACCGGGCCGGGATGCAGGTCACCTGATAGTGCGATCACTATCCTGGTGTGCCTTGCCGGTGATCGTCTGGTTCTGGATTCGTCACCAGGTACGCTTGGAGACTTTCTATGCGCAACTTCACCGAGCTTCAGGGCCAGTACCTCAGCTTCATCCATTTCTACACGGTCATTCACCGGCGCCCCCCTGCCGAGGCCGACCTGCGGGAATTCTTCCTGGTGACGGCGCCCACTGTTCACAACATGGTGCTGGCCCTTCAATCGCTTGGCCTCATTGATCGCGTGCCAGGCGCCGCGCGCTCCATCCGCGTCCTCGTGCCCAGAGAGGACCTGCCGCTTCTCGACGCGGGACCCACTTCGGATACGAACGCGACTTGACCTTCGGGCCCCGGTGACTCTCCTCTTCTCGAACTCCCGCCAGGAGGTGATCGTTCCCGGCTTCGCCGAAGCGGCGGTAACCTCGTGTCGATTCAATGGGTGAAACGCGCGTCGACCTGGTTCATCTTCTGGAGGATCTTCGCGACGCCTACGTGGACGGCATCGAGGAAACCATCCTTTCCGAGGCCATTGCGAACTCGCTCGACTCGCGCGCGTCGCGGATCGCGCTCGACATCGACGTCGCGATGAGTTCCATCACCATTCGTGACAACGGCCTGGGGATGGGGCGCGCGGAACTGAGGCGCTATCACGATCTCGCACGCAGCGCGAAGGAGAGAGGCGAAGGAATCGGTTTCGCGGGGGTCGGCATCAAGCTGGGGCTTCTGGTCTCGAGCGAGGTGTGGACGGAGACCGCGGGTGCTGGAGGTCCGCCCATCGCCACCCAGTGGAAGCTCGCCTCGAAGAGCCGGGCTCCCTGGCATTTCCGCGAGCCATTCGGCGCGGCTTCGGGCCGGGGCACCGCCGTCCGCCTGTTCTTGAAGAACCCTCTGTCGCCGCTCCTCGATCGGGGATTTGTGGCCGCGGCGGTACGCCGCCATTTCGAGGCTCTCTTCGAGCCCCATCTCTACAGTGCGTTCTCGGCTCGCTACCCCGATGGGGTGACCTTCGAATGCAACGGCGACGTTCTCGACCAGGAACCGCGACGCGACGCCGACCTCGTGGAAGTCCGCCTGCCGCGAAAGAGGAAGGCGGCGGGCATCGGCCTCATGTGGCGTAGCGCCGTTCCGCTGCCTCCCGACCAGCAAGGCATTGCCATCAGCACCTTCGGCAAGGTCATCAAGCGCGGCTGGGACTGGTTGGGCCTGCATCCTCCCTCGCCCGACCGTGCGGCCGGGCTGATCGAGCTTCCCGCTCTCGCCGAGTCCCTCACCCTGAACAAGGGGGACTTTGTTCGCTCGGGCATGCGCGGCGCGCTCTATCTGATGTGCCGAAAGGCGCTCCAGGAAACCGTGACCCAAAAGCTGCAGGCGTGGGGTGAGGACACCACTGCGAACGACGATGCGGCGCGCCGGAAGGCGGCCCGGCCGTTCGAGCGCGATCTCGCGGGGGTGCTGGAGGACCTCTCGAGCGCCTACCCGGCACTCGCCTCGCTGGTGGAGCACCGCCCGGGTTCCACGGGAAAGAAACTCAAGACGGTCGAGCTGCGTCAGGCCGAAGGCGGTCTGCTCTTCGATGACGCAAGCGCCGCAGATCCTGGTCGCAACCCCGCCACCGCGGGTCCTCATGACGCGGAGCTCGCGACCGCGACCTCTCCGGCCGACGGGTTGGCCGCGGACTTAGCCGGCTCTCGCGAGAGCAATCTCGAGAGGGAGCAAACCGTGCTGCAACCCATAACCGTGCGCAAGTCCGGCCGGTACGGCCTCTCCCTCTCCTTCGAGTCGCGTCCTGACGACGAGTCGATGGGGCGGCTGGTCGAGAACACCGTCACCGTCAATATTGCGCATCCCGCGTATCAACGCGCTGAGCGGACGCGCGCAGAGGGCTATCACCTGGCGCTGGTCGCCGCCATGTCCCTCGCCAAGGTAACCGTCGAGCCTGCCAACTACGATGCGTTCGTGACTGACTTCCTTCGAGCATGGGGCGGCGTGACCGCAACGCGAGGGCGCCGGCCGTAACCAAACCCGGCGCGCACACGCGAGCCTCCTGACCCATCTATCTCAACGGCATGGCCAGCGCGACCATCGGCTGGAAGGCCGGATCGTGGCGCCGGTGGTTCTGCCGATGGGACGGCAGGGGACCTCGGTCCTATCGCTGCCATAGGCAGGAAGTATTTCGTGGATCGGTGACCTGGGCCTACACTTCACCGTCCGGTAACTAAACCGAAGGAGCGAAATCTTGACCGACGAAGCAAAGTGTCCTTTCCCCCACTCAGTGAAGGGCGGCACCTCAAACCGCGACTGGTGGCCGAACCAGC
>JAYUAG010000083.1:0-2461 GCA_043741475.1 Thermoflexaceae bacterium
CCCGGAAGGACTGACCCGGTGAGATTCCGGGGCCGACGGTATAGTCCGGATGGGAGAGAGCAGCGCGTGGCAGTCCTTCTACGGAAGGATTGCGGCGTCGCCTCGCTTTCTCCCTCGTCTGGCTCCGCTCGCATCGCCATCCCGGCCTGCGGGCCGCAAAACGGAGCACGAGGCGCATGTTCACCGGCATCATCGAAGAGGTCGGGACCGTCACCGAGGCGGGCGAGGGGCTGCTCTGGATCCGCGCCCCGCTCATCCTCAGCGACGCGAAGCTGGGCGATTCGATCGCGATCAACGGTGTGGACCTGACGGTGGCGGAAATTCGCGACGATGCCTTTTTCGCTAACCTCATGCCGGAGACCTATCGCCGTTCGAACCTGGGTGAACTCCGGCCAGGCGATTTGGTCAACCTCGAACGCTCTGTGCGGCCGAACGACCGGCTGAGCGGCCACATCGTCCGCGGCGTCGTCGAGGCGGTGTGCACGCTCGATTCGCTCACGCCCGAGGGCGAGGCGATCATCGCCCGCTTCGTCGCGCCGGCGGAGTATCTGCGCTACATCGTCGTGAAAGGCCCCGTCTGCGTCGATGGGATTAGCCTGACGGTGGTGGCGAAGGATCGCGAAAGCTTCTCTGTCTCGCTCGTGCAATACACGCAGGAGCACACGAACCTGGTCGCGCGCAAGCCGGGCGACCGCATCAACCTGGAAACGGATATAATCGCGCGCTATGTCGAACAGCTTGTCGCCGAAGCCCATACCGCTCAGCCAACGACCGCGGGGACGCCCGAACGTGCCTGAGCGGGACAACGTCATGGCAACCGTGCCCGAAGCGATCGAGGAGTACCGCCGTGGCCGCTTCGTCATCATCACCGACGACGAGGACCGCGAGAACGAGGGCGACCTCTGCATGGCCGCCCAGTTCGTGACACCGGACGCAATCAACTTCATGGCGAAGTACGGGCGCGGTCTGATCTGTTGCCCGATCACGGAAGAGCGCGTGCAGGAACTGCGGCTGCCGATGATGGCCTCGGACAACACCTCGCAGTTCGGTACGCCGTTCACCGTTTCGGTGGAGGCGCGCACGGGGGTCACGACGGGCATTAGCGCGAGCGACCGGGCGCGGACGGTGCAGGTGATCATCGACCCGAAGTCCGGGCCAGACGATGTCGTGCGGCCGGGGCACATGTTTCCGCTGAGGGCGCGCAACGGCGGCGTGCTCGTGCGCGCGGGCCAGACCGAAGCAACGGTCGACCTTGCGCGGATGGCGGGCCTCTACCCGGCAGGGGTGCTGTGTGAAATCACGAAGATGGACGGGGAGATGGCGCGGATGCCGGAGCTGAAACGCTTCGCCCGCCGCCACGGCCTGCGCATCCTCACGATCGCGGAGATGATCCGGCACCGCATGCGGACGGAGCGGCTCATCCGGCGAGTGGCGGAGACCAGTCTCCCCACACCTCACGGCGACATGATGATCCTCGCCTACAAGGCTGAGGGCTTCGCTGACGAACACGTGGCCATCGTCAAAGGCCCGATCGATCCGGCTCAACCTGTCCTTGTGCGCGTCCACGACCAGTGCGTCACAGGCGACGTGTTCGACTCCATGCGGTGCGACTGTGGCGAACAAAAGGAGATCGCGATGAAGCTCATTGGCGAGCAGGGCGGCGTGTTCGTGTATATGCGCCAGGAGGGGCGCGGCATCGGCCTCCATAACAAGCTGCGCACCTATGAACTGCAGGATGAGGGGATGGACACGGTCGACGCCAACCTCGCACTCGGCTTCCCGGCGGACCGTAGGGACTACGGCATCGGCATGCAGATCCTTGTCGATATCGGCGTGAAGAAGCTCCGCCTGATTACGAACAACCCGGCGAAGCGGGCAGGGCTCGAAGCCTATGGGCTGGAGGTGGTCGAGCGCGTGCCGATCGAATCGACGCCGAACCGCCACAACATCCGTTACCTGGATACGAAGCGGAAGCGCATGGGACACCTGCTCGATGGGCTGGAAGCGTTCGCCGAAGGTGGAAGCTAATGACCCTTCCGACGGCCCCAAGGAGTCGCGGCCCTCTGTGGCCGCTGGAGTCCGTGGCTCTCAGGCACTTGGCGGGCAGCGGCTCCTGGCGTGGTGAAACATCCGCTTGCTTACGCGTGCGGTTCCCTCTCGTTGAGGCGACACCGCATGCCTGAGCTAGAGGGAACGGGGGACGGCGAAGGGCTGCGCGTCTGCATCGTTGTGGCGCGGTGGAACGGGTTCATCACGCGGAAACTGCTCGAGGGAGCGGTCTCGGCGCTGCGCGAGGGCGGGCTGACGGAGGACGATGTAACGGTCGCGTGGGTGCCTGGGGCGTTCGAGGTGGCCTCAGCTGCGAACTGGGCGGCGCGCAGCGGCCGCTTCGACGCGGTCGTCTGCATCGGCTGTGTGATCCGCGGGGACACGCCGCATTTCGATTATGTCGCCGGCGGCG
>JAYUAG010000084.1:0-2457 GCA_043741475.1 Thermoflexaceae bacterium
GAGCTCTTCATCTCGAGCAAGGGCATCGCCGGCGCCGGACTCAAGCCCGAGGCGCTCGCCGAGCAGATGCAGCAGAATCCCGGCGGCGTGGGCAACGTCAGCATCATCACCATGGACCCGCCCCGCCACGTGAAGATGCGCCGCGTCGTCAACAAGGGTTTCACGCCTCGGGCGGTGAATGCGGTCGAGGGCCAGATCCGCCAGATCACGAACGAGATCCTCGACACCGTCGACGGCAAGCCCACCTTCGATTTCGTGGTCGATGTCTCCAGCCAGCTCCCGCTCGCTGTCATCTGCGGGATGATGGGGCTGGACAAGAGCACCTGGCCGCTCATGTTCCAGCTCACGAACAAGGTGCTCGGCGCGGGCGACCCTGAATACCAGACCGACCTGCCCGCCGAACAGCGCGGCACCAACGACGCCGCCCGCATGACCGGCATGACCGGTTTCATGGGCATGCTCGACTTCTTCCGCAAGAACCTGGAGGAGCGCCGCGCCCACCCCCGCGGCGAGGACGACCTCGTCAGCATCCTCCTCGAAGCCGAGGTGGATGGGGAAAAGCTCACGGAGGGCGACCTCCTCGCCTTCTGCTTCCTCCTCATCGTCGCGGGCAACGAGACGACCCGGAACGGTATCTCTGGCGGCTTGCTCGAGCTCTGCCGCAACCACGGGGAGAAAGCCCGGCTGTTGGCCGACCTGTCGCTTATGGAGCCGGCGGTCGAGGAAATCGTCCGCTACGTCTCGCCCGTCATCCACATGGCCCGCGAAGCGACGGCGGACACGGTCATCCGCGGCCAGCCGATCCGCGCGGGCGAGCGCGTGATCATGTGGTACCCCTCGGTGAACCGCGACGAGGACTACTTCGTCGATGCCGACCGCTTCGATATCACCCGGTCGCCGAACGACCACCTTGCCTTCGGCATCGGCGAGCACTTCTGCCTCGGCGCTGGCTTCGCCCGCAAAGAGATCCGGGTGATGTTCGAAGAGCTTTTCCGCCGCTTCCCGAAGATCGAACTCGACGGCCCACCCGAGCGTCTCCGCTCGAACTTCATCGCCGGCATCAAGCACCTCCCGGTTCGGGTGTAACGGCGCACTCATCCGCTTCTGGCGCCATGCGAACAGCCCGCGACCACAGCGGGTCACGGCTACCGGGTTTGTGACGGCGCGCCTATCCGAGCACTCCCGCCGTCGCCAGGCGGTCCAACGCTTCGCCCTCGATCCCCATCTCCGCCAGGATTTCGAAGGTGTGCTCGCCCGACTCGGGCGCCGGGCCGCGCACACCGGTGTCGGTGCCGTAGAGCTTGAAGGGCGTGTCCAGCGTCTCGAACTTGCCGTGCAGGGGGCTGTCAATCTCGGCGAACCAGCCCATCTCCTTCACCTGGGGGTCCGCCAGCATGTCCGGCATCGTCGCCACGGGCGCCCAGATGAGGCCGCGCGCGTCCAGCTCGGCGCCCCACTCCGCCCGCGTGCGGGTTGCGAAGAGCGCCTCCACTTCGACCGTGAGACCGGCGCTTGCCGCGCGCAGCTTCATCACGTCGTTATAGCGCGCGTCGGCGGCCCAGTCCGGCTTGCCGATCATCTCGCAGAACTTTGGCCATGCCCCGAACACGGGGTTCACGAGCAGCATCCAGAGCCCGTCCGAGCACTGGTACGAGTTCCACATCGGGTTGATCGGGCTCTTCCGGCTGACGCGCGGAGGCTGCTGCTTCGCCATCAGCGCGGCGGCGTAGTCACCGGCGATCGTCCACATGCCCGTCGCCTGCAGCGTTACCTCCACGTGCTGGCCCTCGCCCGTCTTGTCGCGCATGCGCAGGGCCGCGAGCGTCGCCGCGAGGATGTTCAGGGCGGTCGTATGGTCGCCCTGTCCGCCGCGGCAGAGCGGCGGCGGCGCGTCGGGCTCGCCGATCAGGCCCATGATCCCGGACCGCGCCCAGAAGGCGGCGAAGTCAAACCCCGGCCGGTCCTGGTCTGGCCCGCTCGCGCCGTAGCCGCTGAAGGAGACATAGACGGCGCCCGGGTTGACGGCCGCCACCTCTCCCTGCGTCAACCCATAACGCACGCGCCGCCGCTGCACGAGGTTCGTGAGGAAGATGTCGCAGTTCGCGGCGAGCTGCCTCACCAGCTCGGGGCCGCCGGGCTTGTCCAGGTCGACCGTGATCGAACGCTTCCCCCGGTTGTCCAGTTGGAACGCGTAGTTCGTGGTGAAGTCGTGGTCGTACCCCATCGATTGGAGCACGAAGCCGCGGAAGATGTCGCCCGCGGGCGGCTCGACCTTGATGACTTCGGCGCCCAGGTCGGCCATGAGCGCCGTCGCGGCCGGGGCCGCCAGCCAGTTCGAAACTTCAACAACACGGATACCATCGAGAGGCGCCGCCATCGGGTGCTCCTGAAACGAGATGTCCCGCATCGTATCCGAGGCTGCCACTAGAGCGGAATGACGATTGCGCCGATGATGAA
>JAYUAG010000085.1:0-5863 GCA_043741475.1 Thermoflexaceae bacterium
GCGTTCCCATGGGCTCAGCGGGGCCACCCTTGGACGAGCACGCGACAAACACGGTGGCGGTCGCGGCGACTAGCGTCGCCAGCAGCCAGTGGGCGCTCATTTTCCACGCTTGCAGCATGTACCAAGCTTGAGCCCTTGGCCCGCGACCCGTAAAGCGGCCCGGTCTCGCGTGGTTTACCTGGCGATCGCCCAGCGCACCTGGACGTTGACGACGACCTTTCCGGTGCCCGTCTCGATCGGGGTCGCCGCGCCCGCCACTTTCGGCGCGAAGGAATCGGCGGCGAGGAGTTCGGGCTGGCCGCCAGAAAATTCGGTGATCGAGAGCGGGTCGCCGAGCTTCGTGCCCGTCGCCTTCGCGAGCTGTTCGGCCTTCTTGCGCGCGTCTTCCACAGCGAGATTACGCGCCTCAGCGACCGCCTTCTGGTCGTCTTCGAGCCCGAAGCGCACTCCTGAGACACGCGTCAGGTCGCCGCCCGCGTCCGTCGCGTCGTCGATGATCTTCGAGAAGTTATCGAGCTTGCGCACTTTCACGGAGACGGTGTTGAACACCTGGTAACCGATAATGCGGGGCTCGCCATCACGTGTGGGCGAGCCGTATTGCGGCTGGATGTTGAACCCGGCTGTGCGGATATCCTTTGCATCCACTCCGTTTTTTTTGAGGCTGGAGATCACGGCGTCAGCGCCGCGGGCCGCGGCTTCGCGCGCCGTGGCCACTGAGGCCGCGGTCGCCTGTACGCCGACTTCGAAGAATCCAACATCGGGCGTCACCACGACCTCGCCCACACCTGTGACGGCGATGCCGACATCGTTGGCCGAGCCGCCCGTCACCACGGTCGTGCTCTTCTCTCCTGCGCATGAGGCCGCGGCCAGACCCGCGGCGATGGCGGCCATGACGGCGGCGCCAATAATGAATGGTGACTTCACAGGATGCTGCTCCGTTTCTTCGCCGCGAACAGGGCGATGGCAAGGGTCACCGCGGTCAGGCCGCCGAGGACTACCTGAAGGTAGCGGATCGCAGGCCAACCGGAGGTGTCCCCGTGTTCGTCGCGCCCCTCGGCGGCGTCCACCGCGGGGCTCACGTTTGTTCCGCTGAGCGCTTCAACACTGGCTGACGGAGCGCCGCCGCCGTTGCGAACGGCGGGCGCGAGCGCGGTGGCCGCCGCCGTGGCGCCGGGCGCAGCCGCGCCGGACACGCCGCCAGCGTTTGCCGTTGGCGCTGTGAGATTTGAACTCGCCGAGGCACTCGCCACCGCGAACGCCTCGACGCTGGGGACGGCCTTGGACTGTGAGGATGCGTCCTGCGCCTCCGAGGCGGGGACCCGAAGATCCCGCGCCCCGTCGTTTTCGCCGCCGGCGCCGGGCGCGACGTCGAGCACCACGGCCACAGCGAGCGCCGCTGCCGCGAGCCCGGCCACCGCGCGAGCGCCGTTCACGAAGGCCGGCCGCGCGATCAACGGCCGCCGCGCGACCGGCGCCGCCTTGCTCACCATCGCTGGCGTCAGGCGGAACGAACGCGGTGCTTCGCGCGGGGCAAGCTGGCGAAGGGCGGAGACGAGCGTGCGGGTCTCGTCCACCGCCCGCGCGCAGGTCTCGCAGGCCGCGAGGTGAGCCGTAAAACGGGTACGTTCGGCGGGCGCGAGGGCGCCCTCCACATACGCTCCTATGCGGCGGCGATGGCGTTCGTGGGGGCGCACGATCAGGAATTTCATGGTCTTCGATCCTCAAGACGCGCGGCGCGCGGGAAAAGTTCCGGCTGGCCCGCGATGAGCGCCCGCATGCGTTCGCGCCCCCGGTGGACCCGCGATTTCACCGTGCCGAGCGAGCTTCCAGTCATGCGTGCGACTTCGTCGTAGGCCATGTCATAAACATCGATCAGCACGACTGCCTGGCGCTGTTCAAACGGCAGGCGCAAAAGGAGCTGCTCGAGGTCGTGGCCCATCTCCCGGCGGAGCAACAGGGTCTCCGCTCCGGGCGCCCTATCGGGCAGATCGAGCGGGAGGCCGTCAGGGTCGTCAGGGTTGCCGCCGAGCGGCAGCGCGAAGCCTCGGCGCTTGCGGCGACGCAGCTCGTCGTGCGCTTCGTTGGCGCCGATGCGCAGCAACCAGCTGCGCACATTTCCCCCTTCAAAACGGCCCAGAGCGCGGTACGCGGCGAGAAATGCCTCCTGTGTGGCGTCTTCCGCAGACTCGCGCACCCCGAGCAAGCGATAGCAGAGGCTATATATGGCGTTCTGGTATCGGTCGACGAGGCTGTTGAAGGCTTCGAGGTTGCCGTCTTTTGCCAGTAGGACCAGTTGCCCATCGGAGGGTTGGTCGCCCGCGCCCATTCCGGCGAAGGTAGGCCACCCATCGCATAGGAGCGACCGGACGCCCGCTAGGGCGTGGGAGGACATGGCCGTGGAGCCCGAAGAGTTGGAGAACACCCCTGGATCCGTGGGCCCAGAGGGCATGAGCGACTGGTCGGATGAAGTCGAAGGTGACGGCTGGTACTTCGACCTGCCGGACGGCGCCTGGGAACGCCAGGAACAGAAGAACCGCGAACTCCGTGAGAACGTCCGCCAGAACATCCGTCGCCAGGATGGTGCGGACGCCGTCACCGAGAACCGTGACCCCTTCCGGACCAGGCCCGAACAACAATCTGGAGGTTGGACGCTCGATCCTGGAGCAGCTCCGGCCGGCGCTGACGAGCCGTGGTCGCCACCACCGCTCAGTCCGCGTTCGCGCCGCGAGGAATCCCCCGGCGAGTCATTCGGTTGGGGCGCCGCTCCGCAAGAGCAGCCCCGCCCGCCGGCGCCGCCGCCGTCGATCGAAGCGCGGCCGGCCATGCCGGCCGCCGGGAGGCAAGCCAAGCCCCAGGGACCGCCGCAACCGTTCGCCGAACCCACCGTCGAATTCGTAGCCCGCGGCACAGAAGAACCAGGACCCGCCGATGAGGCGACCGGGGCCGCGGCGGAGACTGATGTCCTTGGCGGGCTGCGGGCATGGAGCCAGGGCGCGCGCAGCGAGCGACGGCGCATCCTCATGCGGGATCCGGCGGAGAGCGTCAACCCGGCGCATCGCGAGGGCCGCTGGAACTTCAACGACCGCCCGGTGGCTCCGGCGGCCCCTGTCCGCGGCCGGGACTCCGGGGCCGCCGCCCATCAACCGCCAGCGAGCGTCCCGGCGATCGAGAACACCTGGATCTCGCCTCCGGAGCAGGCGCCCCTCGTGCAAGTGCCCGCGGAGGGGCCACGAGACGCCGCCGCGCCGGCCGCCTCAGCCGCGTCGACCGCGTCCACCGCTTTGATCGACGCCGTGATCGACGCCTCGATCGATGAGGTGGAGCCAGCCCTCGCCCTGCCTTCCGTTCCATTCGTCAACGCCGTGGATGCGATCCCCCTGCGCCGTCGCGCCGAAGCCGAAGAAGCGACAAATGCGCCCGAAGCGGAGCGCGCCCCCTCGCGCTGGGACGAGATGTTCGCCGAACCGGCCGGCGACTCGATCGTGGACGCTATGCGCGCCTGGCAGGACCAGGTGAAAGAAGAGGAAGCGCGCGCCCGCGACGTGACGCTGCTGCCCCCGGAATTGCTTGAGCCATTCGACTGGGAACAGAGCGCCGGGTCACAGGCGCCAGTCGCATCGACCCCGCAACCGCCGCCCGCGGAAGCGATCGACGGGGATGATGGTCAACCGGCCGATGCCATGGCAGAGCTGACCCCTGGCGAAGCCGCAGCATTCTCAGATCTGGGTATCGTGCTGACGCAGTCCGCCGAGCCTGCCAGTCCCTCAGCATTTCCTGCGAGCGCATGGGAGCCGGCGCTCGCAGGAGAATCGGACGCCGCCGCGCGCGACGGACGGGACGCACCCGTCCGCGAACCTCTCGCGTGGGACCAGGCGCCGCCACCACCAGCCAACCTGGAGGAGCGGATAGCGCCACCCTTGCGCGAACCGGCAGCCTGGGATGCCGACCCCCCACTCCCGTCAGCCAGTCCGGCTGCCTGGAGGACGCCAGGGCGAGACCCCGCCACGGGCTGGCCCGTCCCCGCGGATGAACACCTTCCAGACCTGCCGGAGGCGGAGCCGGTCCTCATCGGCGCTAGCGACTGGGGCGAGGACGCCGTAGTCGCCCATCCCGAGCCCCTCCTTGATGAGGTCGTTTTCGCAGCCACGGACTGGTCCGGGTTCGGCGAGGATGGCCAGCCGCCGCCCGCACCGGCCGCCACCGATGGCAACGCGAAGAAGACCGGACGTCTCTCCCGGCTCTTCTCCCGACACCACGATGACGAGTGGACCGCCCCCGAGGACGAGTGGGCTGCGCCCGTGCGCGGGCGAGCCCCCGCAGCGGCCGCCTGGGATGCCGGCTTGGAAACCGTCCCTCCCACGCCGAGCAAAGGGCCGAACGCAACCACGAGCGACTGGGCCACGATAAACCCCACCGTCGCCGGTGGATACGACGAGCTGCTCCCGGACGAGCCGGTCGGCAGCTGGGACATGTTGAAGGGCGCAAGGGGCGAGAACGCCCACCCGGCCGCGCATGCCTGGAGCCCCCAGGCGGAAGAACTCGAGCCCGTCCCTTCCATCGATGAAGACACCGGCCGGCTCGTCTATGAGCTCCCACGCCGCTTCGAAGCCCCGTCCGATTGGAGGGACGATTGGCTTGAGAGCGAGACGCGAGAGCTTGCGCAGCGAGCTGATCCTGGCGATTCCGCGATCGACCCGGAAACCCCGAGCGCAGCGCCCGACAAAGAACCGGTCAACGACACGGACCGTGTTGCTGACACTGCGGTGTTCAGGGTTCATCCTGAAGAACAAGCCGGCGCCGGCGACGCAGCTGGACTCGCCACGGCGCCGCCGGAGGAGATGTCCAAACCGTCAATCGCCGCGACCGACCCGTGGGCCGCCTTCCTGCTTGCGCAGGACGCCGGCAGCGCGCCATCGCCTATCACCAGCGACCGGGAAGTCCGCCGGGCCGGATAGCCTGCGGACCCCGGCTCGACAACGAATTCAGCCAGCGGGGAGACAGCCATGACCGAACAGGATCCCCCGCAGCCGCGGAGGGACGCAGCGCCAGATGATCCCTGGGGCGAGGTGGTCGCCGCCAGCGGTTACGACGACGGCGCCGCCGAGGCCCCAATCTACCTGGGTAGGCCCCAGGAGCCGCCGAAGGCCCGTGCCGTCGACCCGCTCGCCGATTTCTCCGAGCCGGGCCCGGCCGCGCGGCCTCAGAACACCACTCTACCGCTTAGTCCTCTGCCGTCCGCGCGAATGCTGGACCCCGAACCCGCCGCCGCCCCGCGGCCATCCGCGCGGCCACTCTGGTCCGATGAAGATGACGTGGTCACGCGCGCGTTCGAAGAGCACGCCCGTAGCGAGCCCATCGTCCCTGTGGCGCGGGCGCCGTTCTTCGAAGAGCAAGACGACGCCTTCGAAGGCCTGCTTGGCGTCGGCGCCGACGAGCTTGTGGAGGCGGCCACGGCGTCGCCAATTGAAGGCACCTCGGTCGCGCGCGACAACGCCCGCCCTGCCTACCCGTGGGAAACCAGCCACGAGTCCCCGGTCGCCCCGATCTTCCAAACCGACGAATGGGATGACGCGCCCGTCGCGGAAGACGCCAGCCCCTATGCCAGCCTCGAACCGGAGGCCACCTGGGGCGAAGAACTGCCCGCGGCCGTCGTCCTGCGAGCCCCCCAACACCGCGCCCGTACGCTCATTCGCGAGGTCGTCGAGACGGCGCTCCTCGCCCTTCTCGTGTTTCTCGCCGTAAAGGCCAGCTTCCAGAACTTCAAAGTCGACGGAAACTCCATGTTCCCGACGCTCGAAAACGGCGAGTTCCTGATCGTCAACAAGCTCGTCTACGCCGAGGTCGACGTCCAGAAGTTGAGCCG
>JAYUAG010000086.1:0-2456 GCA_043741475.1 Thermoflexaceae bacterium
TCCCTGACGAGCCGGAAGGGGTGGTCGGCCGGGTCGATGGGCGAGTAGGCCTCCGTCTGCCAGCCGTCGGAGGCCATCGACTGGTGAAAATAGCCCTCACGGTAAAATAGGCTGATGCCCACGAGTGGCAAGCCCAAATCGCTGGCGGACTTGAGGTGGTCGCCCGCAAGTACGCCAAGTCCGCCGGAGTACATCGCCAGGCTCTCCGTGAGCGCGAACTCGAAGGAGAAGTAGGCGATCACGTCGGTGTCGGACGCGTGCGGGATGTCGACCTGGGGGCGCCGATGAACGTAGCGGCGAGACGCCTGTGCGACGCGGTCGAGGTGTCCGAGAAAATCGGCGTCCGTGGCGAGGGCCGCCGCCCGTTCGGCGCTGAGTCCCTGAAGCAGGATCGTCGGATTATGGCCGCTGCTACTCCAGGCGGCCGGGTCCGCGCGCTCGAACAGCGCGCCAGCGTGCGTGTCCCAACTCCAATGCAGGTTGCCAGCGACTTCACGAAGTGGTTCGAGTGCGGGGGGCAGGGTGGGTTCGACGACGATCGTCCTGGTGGCACGCAATCGCATACTCCAATGAGTGTAACGTCGGCAGGGTTGTAGTCAGCGGGAGAGGGCGCTTTCCGAAAAGAAATTTGGATGTCGCCCGGCCATGACGCGTCCCGGAGCGGGTCGATCCGTATCGCGACTGTGAGGGAGCGTGCGATCACCGGCCCGACGCAACGCAGGAGCCGCCGATCCCGTACAATGCCGCCCAACACGTGAGGGTCGCCCGCAGCCGATCCGTGCCGCGACCGTCAGGGAGCGGACAGCCGGCGAGCGACGCCTTGCGCTCACATTCAACCATCTCCCGGAGGCCCCATGTCCTACTCAGCCATCCTCTACGACGTCGCAGACCACGTGGCCACCATCACCCTGAACAAGCCTGAGCGCCTCAACGCCTTCGACGACGCCATGCTCACCGAGTGGGCCGACGCCATCGGCGCAGCCGACGCCGACGACGAAGTGCGCGCCGTGATCATCACCGGCGCCGGGCGCGGCTTCTGCAGCGGCATGAACGTCGCCGCCGAGGCGGGCGGCAGCGGCCTACTGCGCACCGAGTCGACGGTCGCCACCCGGCGCCACAGCCTGCGCGACCGCGTCCACCCGATCCCCCGCGCGCTCATCCAGATGGAGAAGCCCTATATCGCCGCGATTAACGGCGCCGCCGCGGGCGCGGGCATGGACATGGCCTCGATGGCCGACATCCGCTTCGCCAGCAGCACCGCGCGGATGGGCATGACCTACGTGCGCATGGGCCTCATCCCCGGCGACGGCGGCACCTACACGCTGCCCCGGCTCGTAGGCGCGCAGAAGGCCCTCGACCTGATCTGGACGGGCCGCCTCATTACCGCCCAGGAGGCGCTCGATATGGGCTATCTGATGGCCGTCTACGAGCCCGACGAGCTGATGCCGCGAGTGACCGAGTACGCGAAGCAGATCGCGCGCGGCCCCGCGGTCGCCGTGCAGCTGGCGAAGAAGCTCGTCTACCGCTCCGCCAACATCCCCTTCGACGAGCACCTCGACATGGCCCAGCTCGCCATGTTCGTCGCCCAAAGCACCGAAGACGCACGCGAAGGCCCGAAAGCCTTCATGGAAAAGCGCGAACCCCAATTCAAGGGCCATTAGCACAATCCAGGTAGCCGTGGCCCACTGTGGCCACGGGCTGTCGCGCCATGCCCGGCGCACGGCGACCCACGAGGCCCCGACGCCGGGGCTACGAGCGCCAGCCCGCGGGCAGGGCCGCCCGCGGCTACCAGATCGTGCGGTAAGGAACGCTGTAAGCGCCCATCCGAACCGCGCACGTCAGTAAGCGGGCCGCATCGACCACCCCAGGGAGCAGGCACGCACCAGGTAGCCGTGGGCGGCCCTGCCGCCGCTGACGCACGAACCATGCCGGACGTGCGGTGAGGACGCCTGGCTACGAGCGCCAGTCCGCCGGCAGGGCCGCCCGCGGCTACCAGATCGTGCGGTAAGCAACGCTGTAAGGGCCCATCCGAACCGCGCACGTCAGTACGCGAGTTGCATCGACCAACCAAGGAGCAAGGCACGCACCAGGTAGCCGTGGCCCACTGTGGCCACGGACGGACGAACCAACCCAGGGAGCAGGCACGCACCGAGGTAGCCGCGACCCGCCGTGGCCGCGGGCTTTCGCTCGTAGCCAAGAGCCCGGGCAGCGCGTCCGGCATGGTTCGCCCGCCCGCGACCACAGTGGGTCGCGGCTACCTGGTCGTTCGTAGCCGGGCCATACGGATCGTCTTGGTGCGGATCTCGGCCGGGGCCAGGTGCCCGCGCCGCGATAGTTCGCGGTCGGTCGGGTTCTCCAGCTGGGGGACAATGACCTCACCCAGGAAGTCCTCCGGCTGCTCGACATGGCGGAAGCGGGACGCGACTACACTGACCGTGCGCCCATGGTAGCAGTTC
>JAYUAG010000087.1:0-2456 GCA_043741475.1 Thermoflexaceae bacterium
GGCGATCCGCGACCAGAAGGTGCCGCCGACGATCAATTACCACACCCCAGACCCCGACTGCGACCTGGACTACGTCCCGAACGTCGCTCGCGACCGGCGCGTGGACGTGTCGATGACCACCTCGACGGGCCTCGGGGGCCACAACTCGGCGGTGATCTTCCGCAAGTTCACGGGTTAACGGGACCAGGTAGCCGCGGGCCGCCGTGCCCGCTGACGGACGAACGATGTCCAGCGCGCCTGGCATCCATCGCCAGTCTGCGCCCACGGCGGGGCGCGGCTACCAGAGCTACGCGTGCGCGTGCCCGGACTCCGGCTCATGCGCGGACTCCGGCTCGTGCGCGGACTCCGACGGCCAGGGACAGCCGCGACTCCTTGGTGGGTCGCCATGACCCCTCAGTCGGCGAGGCTCGCGGACTCGACGATGGCGGCCGCAATGGGCGCCGGGTTCTTCAGTAGGGCCTCGTGGTCGCCTTCGATCACCTCGATATGCCGTGCAAGCGGTCGCAGTTCTTCGACCGAACTGAGCGGCACGGTGCGGTCCGCACGACCGTGCACGATCGTCACGGGTTGAGATGTCTGCGCGAGCAGGCCGGGGACAAGGCCGGCAAGGACGACGCGGTCGAGGGTCTTCGAATAGGACTCCCAGGTGTGGTCGAGGCCCGCGCGCGCCACGGCGGCGGGCAGATCCCTGGCGGCCAGTGGGGCCAACGGCCGAAGGAGTGGCCGCAGCATGCACACGGCCATGCAGACGGCCTCCGCCAGGCGCGGCGACCGGACGAACGCGCGCTGCATCAGCGGAGCATGAGCCATCGTCGCTGCTGCATGGGCGCGAGACTGGAACACGGCGGGGCTGACCAAAACGCCACCCTGGATGCTTCGGTGGCGCGCCAGTAGCCCCAGCGCGACCACCGCGCCCATCGAATGGCCGGCGACGAGCAGCGGCTGGTGGAACTTCATGATGTCGTCGAGGGCATCGCAGTGGGCGCCGAGGTCGTAATCCCCGCGCGGCTTTGGGGAGGCGCCGAAGCCGAGCAGGTCAGGGATGACGAGCCGGAATCGACCTTCGAGGGCGTCCGCAACGCGACACCAGCTCGCGGCCGAGCCTGTGAGCCCGTGGAGCAGCAGGAGCGCCGGCCCCGAACGGCCACGCAGCTCAAGGTGGAGGGAATAAGGCACGCGACAACGTTACGCCTGCGCCTTGCAGTAGGCGTACAGCGCGTCGTAGACAGGGAACTCGAGGCGGAGGAGGTCGTGGTCGTCTTTGCCGACGGCGCGGAAGCCCTCGGCAATCGCCTCCAGGCCGCGGCTCTCGGGCGTCAGGTCCTTGGCGGCAGTGTCGGCGCCACGGACGATGAGGGCGAGGCGCTCGAGGCCGGGGGCATCGAGGCGGTACTTCTTGATCACGGCGTCGAAGGAACACTCTTCGCCGTGGTGCCCGAGTTCGACGTCCCGCACATCGAAGGGGATCGCGTTCTCGCGCTCGGCCACGGCCATGACGTCTCCTGGCTCGACGAAGAGGAACTCGGCCCCGGCGTCGACGAAGCGGGTGATCAGCCAGGGGCAGGCGACGCGGTCGACCTTGACGTGTTTGCGCGTGACATACTTCACGGGGATGCTCCTCGCGAACGGCTCGCGTGCGCGTATTGGACTCGATCGCCGCAGGAAGAGGAAGCCCATATACCGGAATCCTGCGGCTGGGGCGCCGAGATGATTACCTGGGGCACGATCGTCTACGGGGCGGCGGTCTCGGCGGTGTTCGCGCTGGCGGCCGTGTTCCTGCTGGGGCGCGAGCGAGGGCAGTTCACACTGGGCCTGGTGGTGGTGGCGTCGGTCGCCGGGCCGGTCGGTTGGAATGCGATCCTGCATTCGGCGGGGAACCGCAACTTCTTCCACGATGCCCCGGTCGGGCTCTTCCCCGTGAGCTGGCAGGACGTGGGCTCGGGCGTCTGGACGCTGGCGGCGGCGGCGGTGTTGCTCGGTCTGACCGGGGCGAGTGCGCGGCGGGCGACGACGCTGGCGGTGCTCACGGCGGCGGCGGCCTTCCTGGTGGATATTTACCTCTACTGAGCGCCCGGCCCACCACTCGACGCGCGAGGGTAGCCGTGCCCCACCGTGGGGCACTGGGGTGGGCAGGATGCCGGGGGCGCAACGGCTCGCGCCCGGGATGGTTCGCCCGCCCGCGCCCGACGCGCGAGGGTAGCCGTGCCCCACGGTGGGCACTGGGGTGGGCAGGATGGCCAGGGGCGCAATGACTGGCGCCGGGCATGGTTCGTCCGCCCGCGCCCACAGCGGGGCGCGACTACCAGAGCCGGAGCAGCCAACAGCCGGGCGCGAAGCGTTGCGGCTGAGATGGTTCGCCCGCCCGCGCCCGATGCGACTCCTGGGGATTGTCGAGCTGCGACGACCGATGCTTCCAGCTAACAGCCAGTGGCCAACGGCTAATCGAGATAGTCGCG
>JAYUAG010000088.1:0-13484 GCA_043741475.1 Thermoflexaceae bacterium
AGTGGCGCGACTACGGTGCGCATTTTGCGACGTCGAGTCTGACTTCGCGGTTGCCGGTAATACTGCGAGCCGCACGTACTTTGGTCAGCGGCAATTGCACCGAATGAGAAAGCCGGTGGCACCCCAGCATCTTCGATTCTTTAAGACGGAGCAGGATGCCTTGGACGCGGGATTTAGAGCGCCTCGACGTCCTGTGTCTGCGGCGCAACGTCACGGCGAGTCACGACGGCTAGAGGCGGTTCAAACCTGATGGAAATTCTGATCCGCGGTGGACGGCTGCTCGCGCCGGCGCAACGGCTGGATGCGGTCCTTGATGTGCGCCTGCGCGAGGGCAGAGTGGTCGAAATCGGCGCGGGCCTTGCGCAGGGCGCTGCGATGGTGGTCGACGCAGCCGGCTGTCTTGTCACGGCCGGCTTCGTCGACCTCCACGCGCATCTGCGCGAGCCCGGCTTCGAACAGAAAGGCACGATTGCGACCGAGACCGAGGCCGCGCTGCTGGGCGGTTTCACCACCGTTTGCGCCATGCCGAACACCCTGCCAGCACCCGATAGCGCCCAGGTGGTCGAGGCGCTCCTCAAGCTCATCGCTCGCGATGCTCGCGTCCGCGTCCTCCCCATCGGCTGCGTCACCCGTGGCCGCGCCGGGAAGGAGCTCGCGGAGATTCGCGAGCTTGCCGCCACCGGCTGTGTCGCGCTAGGCGACGATGGCAGCCCGGTCGCGGATGCCCGCCTGATGCGCCGGGCACTGGAACTCGCCTGCGATGCCGGCCTCGTCCTCAGCGAGCACAGCGACGACCCCGCCCTCAGCGCCGCTGGCGTCATGCACGAAGGCCGCATCAGCGAACGGCTTGGGCTCGCCGGGCAACCATCGGTCGCCGAAGTGGCCGCCATCGCCCGCAACATCGCCCTCGCCGAAGAGACGGGCGCACGCCTCCACATCGCCCACGTCTCCACTGCGCGAGGCGTCGAACTCGTCGCGGACGCTAAGGCGCGCGGACTGTCAGTCACCTGCGAGGTGACGCCGAGCCACCTCTTCCTCACCGAAGACGCGGTCTTCGGCGCTGGTCCCGAGCCAGCCTACGACACCAACGCGAAGGTCAATCCACCGCTTCGTGCCGAGTCCGACCGTCTCGCCCTTCTCCGTGGCCTGAACGAAGGCGTGATCGATGCCATCGCCACCGACCACGCGCCCCACGCGATCGAGGACAAACTCTGCGAATTCGACGCGGCCGCGCCCGGCATCAGCTGTTTCGAAACAGCGCTTGGCACGCTTCTCCTCCAGGTCGAACGCGGCGAACTCGACCTCGCCCGCGTGGTAGCCGCGCTCACAAGCGGGCCAGCCGCCGCCTTTGGCCTCCCCGCGCGCATCCCACACATTGGCTCGCTTGCGGTCGGTGCCCGCGACCTCGTCGTCTTCGACCCCACCGCCCGCTGGATCGTTGACCCGGCCCGATTCGCCTCGAAGGGGAAGAACACGCCCCTCGGCGGCGTCGAGCTTCGGGGCGCCATCCGGGCCGTCATCTTCGATGGGCAACTCGCCGTCAGCCGGGAGGTGGCGCATGCCTGAGGCGCTTCTCGTCCTCGCCGATGGCGGCGTGTTTCCCGGTCAGGCTATCGGACTCGAGGGCCACGCCGAGGGTGAGGTCGTCTTCAACACGTCGATGACCGGCTACCAGGAGATGCTCACCGACCCCTCCTACGCCGGCCAGCTTCTCGTCCTCACCTACCCGATGATCGGTAACTACGGCATGGACGACGCCGTCGAAGAATCCGGCCGCATCCAGCCGTCTGGCCTGATCGTGCGCGAGTCTGCCCCCTACGCGAGCCACCCACGCTCGCAGGGCACGCTCAACGACTTCCTCCGGGCACGCGGCGTGGTGGCGATTGCCGAAGTCGATACCCGCGCCGTCACCCGCCGTATCCGCCAGCACGGCGTCATGCTCGGCGCCATCACGACGGATGAGACCGCCGCCGAGGCCGCCACCCGCCTCCGCCAGCTCTCACCCTACGACGACACGAACTGGGTGACCGTCGTCACCACTGACCGCGCCTACGACTGGCCTGCTCCAGTCAACGGCCACCGCAAGTTCCGTGTCGCGCTGCTCGATGGCGGCGTGAAGCGAAACATCATGCGCTCGCTTGCGGCCCGCGGGTGCGAAGTGCGTGTGTTTCCGGCCACTACTCCGGCGGTGGAGTTGCTCGCCACGAGGCCAGACGGCATCGCCCTTTCACCGGGGCCGGGCGACCCCCGACTCCTGGAGACCATGGTCGCCGAGGCCCGCAAGCTCATCGGCAAGGCGCCCATCCTCGGCATCTGCCTCGGACACCAGGTTGCCGCACAGGCGCTCGGGGCGGGCACGTTCAAGCTGCCTTTCGGCCACCGCGGCGGCAATCACCCCGTGAAAGAACTCGCGAGCGGCCGCGTGACGATCACCGCGCAGAACCATGGCTACGCCGTCGACCCGGACGGACTCGCCGGCGCCGCCTTCGTCAGCCACGTCAGCCTCAACGACCAGACGGTGGAAGGCATCGCCCTCCGCAACGAACCGCTGCTCACCATCCAATACCATTCCGAAGCCTGCCCCGGCCCGCTCGACAGCACCGGGATCTTCGACCAATTCTGCGCGATGATGGCGCAAGCGGGAGGAGGACGAACATGACGCGAGCGACCGAAGTTCGCATGGCGACCCAGGAAGACGCCGAGGCGCTGGCCCACATCGTCCGGGGCCTCGGCGATGTGCAGACGGGACTGCCGAGCGGATTCACGGAGGCCAAGGGCATCCGCGAATGGCTCGACCGGCTTGGTTCGAGCGGGGCCATCCTCGTCGCGGTCGATGGCAGCATTCCCATCGCCTTCGGCGCGATCGACTACAGCACGACGGAACCTGAGACTGCGCTGCTCGGCGTCTGGGTGCTCCCAGACCACCGCCGCCGGGGCCTCGCCACCGTGCTCGCTGAGGAGCTGATCGAATTCGCGCGCGACAAGGGGTATCGCCGCATCCGCGGCCGTCTGCCCGATGGTAACGAGCCGGCGCTCAGCTTCCTCTCCGCTATCGGTGCGATGGTGCCCCTCCGCAACCCGGACATGACCTTCGAGTTGCCGCTCTAATGGCAGCCGCAACGCGCGGCAACGAACCCGCCCGGCGGCGCGACAACGCGCCCATCAGGCGGCGCCGCCCTGCCACCACCGTTCCGGACCTGCTTTTTGCTATCGGCGCGGCCGCCTGGGGCATGGGCGCTGTGTTCGCCGCGGCCACGTTCATCAACAAGGACCTGACGGCGGGCGACGCTGGCGCAGCTCTCGCCCGCATCTTCGCCGTCACTCTTGCGATCATGGGCGCGTTCGTCTTCGGACTCGGCTTCCTCTTGCTTCGCGATGAACGCGCACAGGCAGACCACTTCCGCGTGCCCGTTATCCTCGGCCTCCTCGTGGGCCTGGCCGAGGCCACGCTCTTCCTCCACCCGGCTGGCGCACTCGTCTATGTGCCGCCCCTCTTCCTCCTCTTCGCCCTGCGGCCGTTTCGGCGGCTGGTGGCGAACATCGTCGGACAGGGTGGCCGATGAAGCCGGCCAGCATCCTCATCATCGGCTCCGGCCCGATCGTGATCGGCCAGGCCGCCGAGTTCGACTACGCCGGCACCCAGGCGTGCAAGGCGATGCGCGAAGAGGGCGTCCGCAGCATCCTCGTCAACTCCAACCCCGCCACGATCATGACCGACCTCGACGTCGCCGACGCCGTCTACATCGAACCCCTCACCGTCCCCGTGATCGAACGCATCATCGCCCGCGAACGGCCAGAGGCGATCCTCCCCACGCTCGGTGGCCAGACCGGGCTGAACCTTGCGGTCGCGCTCTCGGACGCCGGTGTGCTCGAAAAATACAACGTGCGCATCGTCGGCACGCCCCTCAGCGCGATCCGCCGCGCCGAAGACCGCGAACTCTTCCGCGACATGCTCGTCCACCTTGGCGAGCCCGTCCTCCAGAGCGAGATCTGTCACACCCTGGAGGAATGCGTCGCCGCCGCGGAGACGATCGGGCTGCCCGTCGTCATCCGTCCCGCCTATACCCTTGGCGGCACCGGCGGCGGCATGGCCTTTACCATGGATCAGCTACGCACCGTCGCATCGGGCGGCCTCGCCGCCAGCCCCATCACCCAGGTTCTCGTCGAAAAGAACCTGATCGGCTGGAAAGAGGTCGAATACGAGGTGATGCGCGACGGCGCCGGTAACTGCATCACTATCTGCAACATGGAAAACTTCGATCCCATGGGCGTCCACACGGGAGACTCGATCGTCGTCGCCCCCTCGCAGACGTTGAGCGACAAGGACTACCAGATGCTGCGCTCGGCGGCCCTGCGCATCATCAGCGAGCTCGGCATCGAGGGTGGTTGCAACGTCCAGTTCTCGCTCGCTCCGCGCAAGGACGTGCGCGACTGGGCGGGCGATCCGGACGCGCCCCTTCCCTATCACGTGATCGAGGTCAACCCGCGCGTCTCCCGTTCCTCTGCCCTCGCATCAAAAGCCACTGGCTACCCGATCGCCCGCGTGGCCGCAAAGATCGCCTGCGGCAAAACGCTCGACCAGATTCCCAACGGCGTCACTCGGAAGACGACGGCAGCCTTCGAGCCCGCGCTCGACTATTGCGTCGTCAAGATCCCGCGCTGGCCGTTCGACAAGTTTGCCCTCGGCGACCGCACGCTCGGTACTCAGATGAAGGCGACCGGCGAAGTCATGGCGGTTGACCGCTGCTTCGAGGCCGCCCTCAACAAGGCCGTCCGCTCGCTCGAGACGGGCGGCCGCTCGCTCCTCCGTGAGAAACCCGAGTGGCGCGGTGGCGAGTTCCCTCTCCACGCTACCGACGAGCGGCTCTGGGCGCTGATGGCGGCGCTTCGACGCGGCGCAACGCCCATGGATCTTTCCCGCCAGACGTTCATCGACCCCTGGTTCCTCGATCGCCTCCAGAACATCGTCGCCATGGAGCGTCGCCTGCTGAACGAGCCGCTCCACCCGGACCTCCTCCGTTCGGCCAAGCGTCTCGGCTTCAGCGACGAGATGGTGGGACAGCTCGCCGACCGCCTGCCCGAGCAGATCCGGACACTCCGCCACGAGTGGGGCCTGCGGCCCGTCTACAAAATGGTCGATACGTGCGCTGCCGAATTCGACGCGGTGACGCCCTACTTCTACAGCACCTACGAGACCGAGAACGAGGCCCTCCCGCAGCCCGGCCGGGCCGCGCTCGTCATCGGCAGCGGCCCCATCCGTATTGGCCAGGGCATCGAGTTCGACTATGCCAGTGTGCACGCCGCCTGGGCGCTCCAGGCCGCCGGCTACCGCGCGATCATGGCGAACTCCAACCCTGAGACGGTTTCCACCGACTTCGACACCAGCGATCGGCTCTACTTCGAACCCCTCGATGAAGAGGGCATCCGTGACCTGCTTGAGAACGAACAGGGCGATGCCGCCGAGCCGCCGCCGAGCATCGTCCAGTTCGGGGGACAGACCGCCATCAACCTCTCGCAGCCGCTGCGCCGCGCGGGCCTGCCGATCATTGGTTCGAGCGCGGAGGCGATCGACACGGCCGAAGATCGGCGCCTGTTCGAGCGTTTTCTTCAGGAACTCGGTGTCCCTCAGCCGCCCGGCGCCGCCGTCCTCACCCTCGAAGAGGCGATGAAGACCGCCCAGGCGATCGGCTACCCCGTGCTCGTGAGGCCGTCGTACGTCCTCGGCGGGCGCGCCATGGAGATCGTCCAGAACGCGACTGAGATGGTCACCTTCCTCGCCTACGCGGCCGAAGCGGCCGAGGGTAAGCCGGTGCTTATCGATAAGTTCCTCGAAGGGCGTGAGATCGAGGTGGACGCGATCTGCGACGGCCAGCAGGTGCTCGTCCCCGGCATCATGGAGCACATCGAGCGCGCCGGTGTGCACTCCGGTGACTCGATGGCCGTCTACCCGCCCATGCACCTCGACCCTGAAGAAAAGGCGACGCTGATTGACTACACCGAGCGCATCGTCCTCGGCATGGGCGCCATCGGCCTGACGAACATCCAGTACGTCGTCCTTCCCCGGATCGTGGGCGAAGGCCCGCGCGTCTTCGTCCTCGAAGTGAACCCGCGAGCGAGCCGCACCGTGCCGTTTCTCTCGAAGATCACGGGCGTGCCGATGGTCCAACTGGCGGTCGGGGCGATGCTCGGCAAGACGCTGGCCGAACAGGGCTACCCTTCTGGGCTCTGGCCGGAGCGCAACCTCGTCGCCGTGAAGGCGCCAGTCTTCTCCATGTCCAAGCTCATCGGCGTGGACACGCACCTTGGCCCGGAAATGAAGAGCACGGGCGAAGTGATGGGGATCGACCGCACCTTCGAAGGGGCGCTCGCCAAGGCGCTCCTCGCCTCCGACATTGCCCTCAAGCCGAACGGCGCCGTTCTCCTCAGCATCAGCGACCAGACCAAGGCTGAAGCCCTCCCCCTCATCCACAAACTCGCCGGCGCTGGCTGCCCGCTTTACGCGACCGAGGGGACGAGTACGATGCTCCGCGGCCTCGGGCTCGCGGTCACGACGGTGACCAAGGTGCTTACCGGAGCCCACCCCAACGTCGTCGATGTCATCGCCGACGGCACCGTGACGTGCGTGATCAACACGCCCGAAGGCCGGCTGACCGGCTCGTTGCGCGACGGCTTTCACATCCGCCGCGCCGCGGCGGAGAAGCGCATCCCCTGCTTCACCTCTCTCGATACGGCTCGAGCGGCCATTGACGCCCTCACGAACCCATCCGACTACGACGTGGCGACGGTCGCTGAGTACGTGGCGCTGTGATCATCGAGGAGGCCGCCATCCTTTCCACCGAGGCAGCCTATCGCGGGGCCTTCCTCACCTGGTTCCACGCTCCACGCCTCGCGAGAGGCGCTCAACCCGGCCAGTTTGTGATGGCCCACTGCAGCTTCGAGCACACCGACCCGATGTTCGCGCGCGCGTTTAGCTACCATCGCATCGACGGCGACCGGTTCGCCCTGCTTTACAACGCCGTTGGCCGCGGCAGCGATTGGTTGGCGGCGCGCCGGCCGGGCGAGGTCGTGCGCATGTATGGCCCGCTTGGTAAGGGCTTCCGTCTCCCATCGGCGCCGGGCAACATCCTCTTAATCGGTGGTGGCGTGGGCGTCGCCCCGATGGTCGATACGGCCGAGCGGGCGATCGCCAAAGGCCACCACGTGGTCGCGATGATGGGCGCCCGCTCCGCCGCCCACCTTCTCCCGCCCGCAGCGTGGCCGAAGGAGGTCGAGTACGCCGTCGTCACGGAAGACGGTTCGGCCGGCCCCAGGGGCTTCGTGACGCAACATCTCGCGCAGTACCAGGATTGGGCGAGCCGCATCTACGCCTGTGGCCCCAACGCGATGTTCCAATCGCTCGCCGACACACTGCGCCGCAACGGCCGCCGTCAGCGCCCCGAGATCCTGATGGAGGAGAACATGCCCTGCGGTTGGGGCATGTGTTACGGCTGCGCCATCTTCACCCGCCACGGCGTCAAGCTCTGCTGCAAGGACGGCCCGCGCTTCAACCTGTTCGACGTTTACTGAGGTCTACGCGGTCGCGACGGCCTCGCGCAACATCTCAAGCGCGCGCTGGGCAATCCGGCGCATGACCGCTGCCCGCGACCCCGGGAACACGTGCTCTTCGGCCACGGTCCCGGACGGGCCCGAGACCGCGATCGCGACCGAGCCGACAGGCTTCGGCGACCGGCGGCTTCCCGCTGGCCCGGCGATCCCGCTCTCCGCGATCGCCCAGGCGGCGCCGGTCGCGCGCTTCATCGCCTCCGCCGTCGCCGAAACCCAGATCGGGCTCACAGCGCCGTGCTCTCTCGCTATCTCCCGGTCCATCCCCAGGACTTCCCACTTCGTCGGGCTCGAATAGGGCACGAGGCCGCTTTCGAACCAGCGCGAGGCGCCCGCCACGCTCAGCATGCGGCACGAGATCAGTCCGCCGGCAGTCGTCTCTGAGACCGCGACCTTCTCCCCGCGGGCGACCAGCGCCTCGCCGATCGCAAACGCCAATTCATCGTCATCGGCGGGGAAGCCGCCAGGGGTCTCGGCCACGGGTTCGCCTCCAGGCTGGGGAATCGCGTCATCCTACGCGGCGCCCTTCCTGAGAGCGACGCGGACGAGCAATGGTGGCCAGTTAAGCCGTGGTTCGGGTCGCCACGACAGGTTGGTCGTCGCGGCTACGCTGGAGCGTGAGCGCCGCCAGGACCTCGAGTTACACCGATCGCTCGGCCAGCCAGCGGTCCAGCTGTGGCCACAGCCGATAGATCGCGTTTCCGCCAGCCACCAGGCTCACGTGGCCGCCCTTCATCACGATGTCCTGCTTGTCTTCGCTGCCGACGAGCCTGACCAGGTCGCGCGAAGCCTCGGCGGGCACGATGTGGTCGTGTTCGGCCGTGACGTGGATCACGGGCGCGGTGATGCTCTTCAGGTCCACCGGCCGCCCTGCAAGCTGGAGCGTGCCCTTGACGAGCTTGTTCTCCCACATCAGTTCCTTCGTGGTCTGCCGGAAAGTCTCGCCAGGGAAGGGAATCTGGTCCGCGCCCCAGCGGTCAAACAGCCGAAACGACCTCGTGGCCTCGTCGTTCCACATGTTGTCCCAGAGGCGCACCTGTCCGATGCCCTTCGACACCGGCCGCAGCATATCGAACGACTGAAGCATCATCTCCGGTGGGACGTTCCCCATCGTGTCTACGATCCGGTCTACGTCGAACCAACGCGGGTCGGCCCACTTCTTCTGCAGGCCCATGCCATCGTAGTTCACCGGCGTCGTGAAGCAGGCGAGGTTCTTGAGCGGCCCATCCGGGTGGAGGGCCGCGTAGAGCAGCGCCAGCAGCCCGCCCATGCAGTATCCGACGAGGGTGACGTCGCTCTCGCCCGTCGCCTCCTGCACCTTCTCAATGCAAGCTGGCATCAGGTCGAGGACGTAGTCTTCGAGCTTGAGCTTCGCGTCCTCTGGCCGGGGCACACCCCAGTCGATCATGAAGACGTCGTAGCCCTGCCGAACGAGGAACTCGACGAGGCTCTGACCGGGGGTCAGGTCGAGGATGTACGGCTTCGAAACGAGCGACATCACCAACAAGATCGGGACGCGATAGAGCTCGTCGCTCTGGGGCCGGTAGTGGTACAGCTTGAGCGTGCCGCGGCTGTAGAGCGTGTCCTTCGCCGTCAGCCCTACGCCAGGGTCGCCGGTCGAGATGTACTCCAGCCCCTTCACTGCGCGCTGCAACGTGCGCTCGACCTCGCGCCGCACGATGGCCGCGTAGTCCGCCTCTTCCGCCGCGATCGGTGCTGGAGCCGCCCTGGGGGCGACACCCGCTGCTTTCAGCGGCGCCGCCGCAGGAGCGTTGGCCACGGGACGCGGCGTGGTCATCGCCGGCAGTTTCCGGACGTGGGCCACCGGCTTGCGGGTCATGGTTGCACTGCTCACTTCTCGTCCTCCATCTCGTCTGATCGACTCTAGCCCAGAACCGCGAGGCCAAGAAGCGATTCCGGTCTATGCGCCCATGATAGCTGTCGATGTTGCTGGCACGTTAAACGCGATGCACGATCGTGTTAAATCTCTGTAATCTCTCGCGCCCCGGTAAGCGCCCTGAACCTGCGGGTACCGTTCGAGTGGCCTTTTGCCGGTTAGCCGGGGAACTCTCCGACGACCGCCGCAGTGCGCAGACTCGCTATCGTTTCGGCATCCGCTCCCAACGCCGACAGGATTGCGTCGTTGTGCTGCCCAAGCGTCGGCGCGGGCGAGGGCGGCTGTAGCCTCGCCGTTCCATGCAATATCGGTAGCGATGGGTAGAGGTGGTAGCCCACGTGCGCCCGCTCGGAGCCCTCGAAGAATCCGCTTGTCGCGAAGGGCTCGCACGTCAACAGGTCGGCTTCGTTGTTCACCGGAGCCGATGCCACGCCCGCCCCGAGCAACTCCGCCACGGCTACCTCTCGCTCGCGAGCCATCGTCCACGTGCTGACGACGTCGTCGATTGCGTCAGCGTCGCCCATCCTCCCCGCTTCAACGAGCCATCGCTGTTGCGCTGCGTCTTCTCCGAGCAACGCGGCCAGTTGCTGCCAGGCCGCGTCGTCGAGACATTCGATGGCGAGCCAGCGGTCCTCCCCGGCGGTCTGGTATACGCCCGACGGCGTCGCACCCGGCCGCCGGTTGCCCGCCGCCCGCGGGAGCTCTCCGGTTCGCTGATGGGCGACGATTTCCGCGCCCATCAGCGGCAGAAAGCCCTCCAACTGCGAGGCCTCTATGCACCGGCCGCGCCCGTCACGGCCCCGGCCAGCGACCGCGGCGAGCGCCGCCACCGCGCCGTTGATGCCGCTCACGGGATCCCCGGTGGCGTTGCTCATCTGGAACGGGTGTCCACCGCCGCGGTAACCGACGAGTGAAGTCAGTCCCGAAGCCGCCTCGATCGTGCTTCCGAAGGAGACGTAGTGCGCTTCAGGGCCCGTCGAGCCAAAGCCCGGCTGCCGGACCATGATCAGCTCCGGATTCTCCGCGGCAAGTGAGTCATAGCTCAGCCCCAGCCGCTCCAGCACGCCCACCGTAAAGTTCTCGACCACCACGTCCGCCGTTGCGATCAGCTCACGCGCGAGGGCAAGGCCCTCCGCTCTCGTGAGGTCGAGTGTCAGCCCGCGTTTGCCCCGGTTGGCTGTGTTGAAGGCGGGGCTGCGTTCGTGCAGCACGCCCGTCGGGTCGTCACCTGCCGGGCGCGAACCCCGCCACCAGTCGAACCGGCGGTGGCTCTCCACCTTGATCACGTCTGCGCCATAGCAACTCAGGATGTGGGAGACCAAAGGCCCCGCCCAGCCCATCGAGAGGTCGACCACGCGCAGTCGCCCGCGCTCCCACGGGCCGTCCTCGTCGCGCCGCCGTCCGGCGGGCGCCTCGGCCACCACCCGCGCCGGAGCGCCCGGGACCCGGTACCTTCGGCCCGCTGGCGTCTCCACGGCGTCCCATGCGCCCCGCTCCTCAAGGTGCGGCGAGTCCAGCACCTCAGCGATCGTGGGCAGGGGCGAAGCGGGGATGCGCGCCGCCTGCAGCGCCCGCGCCAGCGGGAACCGCCCGTGGCCCGACGACCACTCGCGCAGGATCTCGTCCAGTTCCGGCAGGTGGCGCATGCGCGCCACGATCGTCGCGAAACGCTCGTCACTGGCCAGCTCCGGCCGGCCCATGAACGCGCAGAGCTTGAGCCACTGCGGGTGTAGTGCCGCGTGCACGCCGATGTAGCCATCGACCGTCGGCAGGTTCACCTGCGTGCATTGGGCCTTGCTGAAACGGTGGCCCACGCGCTCCCGCAGCACGCCGTGGTACTGAAACGCGACAGGGTCGTAGATACAGGTCGCGGCCACGGCCTCGACGATCGAGACGATGGAGAGGCCCGGCGCCTGGTCCATGGCCAGCGCATCCACGCAGGCGAAGAGGCCGGCGATGAAGTAGGACTGCTCGCCCGGTGGCCCAAGTGGCGGCCGGCCGGGGTCGCCCACGGCGCTCATCCAGCCGCCCGCCGCCATCGTCACCAGGCCGGTCGCCGGCGCCTCTGACCACGCGTTGTCGAGTCCCCAGGGCGTGATCCAGATCACCCGCCGGTCCCGCCCCAGGGTTTCCAACATCGCCCTGTGCCCGGCGTTGACCGGCGCGTCGGTGACGAGGGTGACACCCTCGAGCGATGCGAGCGCTGGCTGGGCAATGAAACGCGCCCCCTGGCCCAGGAACGCCCCCAGGCCTTCAGCGTCGAGCGCGGTCGTGTGGGCGACATCCGCCCCGTATTGCCGCAGCAGCCACCCGGCGTAACCCGCCGCCGGGCCGAACGACGCCACGGTAAACCGGTGGCCAGCGAGGAGATCCATCGTGGAGCCGCATCATACGCGCCTCCCATGCGGTACGATCGAGCCATGCAAACCGAACGCTTCCAGCGGGCCATCGCGAGCATCGATGCGGAAAATGCGGCCGACCCCGTGCGCCTGGTCTTCGGCGGAGAGACCTTCGCGAAGGAGCTGCTCCACGCCGGGATGCTCAGCCGCTGGGTCGAACGCCTCTCGCCCGACCCTTCGGAGGCACTCCTGCTGGCGGCGCGTGCGCATCACCTCCGCCGTTGGGAGCGGCCGCGTTCCGCCTATGGCGAGGGCCGGCGCGAGTACTTGCGCTGGCGGACCGCGCTCTACGCATTTCACTCTGAGCAGGCTGCGCGCATCCTCGCCGCCTGTGGCTATTCGCCCGCGGCCATCGACCGCGTCTCCGCTCTGATCGCGAAGCGCGTCCACCGCACCGATCCCGAATCGCAGGCGCTGGAAGACGGCCTCTGCCTGGTCTTCCTCGAAACCCAGCTCGATGAACTCGCCGGCCGCCTTGACCGCGCGAAAATGCTCGACATTCTTCGCAAGACCTGGCACAAGATGGGGCCCGCCGGGCGCGCCGCCGCCCTGGAACTCACGTTCACCCCAGAGGAGCACGCCCTCGTGGTCGAAGCCCTCGGCGCGCTGCCTGGGACGGACGGCTGAACTTCCGCCCCCGTCGCGTGCGCGCCCCAACCGGCTCGATCCGCTACGATCTCCACATGGCCGAACTGCCGGCGCCCCTGACCGACCTGCTCGAAGACTTCAAGTTCGTCGACCGCCACGAACGGGCGGAGCTGCTCATCGAATACGCGGACGAATTTAAGGATGTGCCGCCGAACATTGCCACCCGGCCGTTCCCGGAGCGGAACCACGTCACCCGCTGTGAATCCGAGGCCTACGTGTTTCCCGAAGACCGCCCCGACGGGACCCTGCAGTACCACTTCGCCGTCGAAAACCCGCAGGGCCTTTCGGCGAAGGCGTTCGCGGTGATCATGGAGAAAACCCTCTCGGGACAGCCGCTGGACCAGGTAGCGGCCGTGCCCGCGGACGTGATCTTCCAGCTCTTCGGCAAAGAACTTTCTATGGGCAAGGGCCAGGGCCTGATGGGGATGCTCGACCACGTGACGCTCGCAGCGAAGCGGAAGCTTCTGGCCGCCACGTAGCAGCGGCTACGGCGGCCACGGCTGCACGTCCCCAGTGGCTTCGATTGGATGTGTGTCCCCGATGCGGATCGCGAGCTGGAACCTGAACGTCCGGCGCGACAGCGCAGCCCAGGTGCAAGCTCTCCGCATGCTCTCACCCGACGTCTTCGTCATGCAGGAGGTCACCGTCTCGACCTGGGCCCGGCTCGCGCCGCTCCTCGCCGCCGCTGGCCTGCCGCACCAGGTGTGCGGCCCGGACTTGCTTCCTCCGGGACGAGCCCAGCTCCTGTCGCGCTTCGTGGCGGTCGCGAGCGCGTGGCCCTTGCGACCCGCTACCCCCGCGGAGGTACCCGCGCCAGAGGTCATCGTCTGCGTGGAGGTCGAAGCGCCGCAGGGGCCGCTCGAGCTGATCGGCGTCCACGTCCCGACGATCGCCAAAGGCTGGCTCCTGAAGGTGGAGACCGAGGAAGGCCTGGGCCG
>JAYUAG010000089.1:0-5850 GCA_043741475.1 Thermoflexaceae bacterium
CCGGCGCTCATCTCGAGTTCGATCGTGGCGGAGATGCTGCTCGGCGCCCTCGACGGACGGCTCGAAGACGTCGTCGCAACTGCCGCGCGCCTCCCCGGTGAGACGGGCGCCATATTGGTCCTGATAGCAGTGCTTCGACCCATGCTCGACCTGGGGCGGGCGAAGGAGTACCTGGACGTCTACATCCGTCCCTTCCTGGAGCAATTCCCGGAACCGCCACGTTCCTCCGTCAATGTCTGGGCGGCGGCCGGTGAGATGGAGCGTGCCCGCCTGAATCTTTCAAAGCCCACTCCCGATCAGGTCTGGGTGCTTGGCACCGAGTTGAACACACTGGAGGGCGCGATCCTGCTCGCTGACAGGGAAGCCGTCGCAGAAACCGCGGCGGGTATTCGCGGAGCGCGCCACACCCTCACCTCGGGGTACTACGTCCTCACGGTCACGGACCGCCACCTCGCCGCTGCCCACGCCTTTCTCGGCGACCACGTCCAGGGGCTGGAGTTCAATAACTCCGCCCTCGCGGTCGCCACGAAGATGCGCTTCCGCCCCGAGATTGCGATCATCCGCCTCCAGCTCGCCGAACTCTTCCTCGCCCACTATCCGGACCGGCGCAGCGAGGCCATCGCGCATCTCGATTTCGCCATCAGCGAGTTCCGCGAGATGAAGATGGCCCCCTCACTTGAGCGCGCGACCAAACTCCGTGTCGGCCTGATGGACATCCCCGAAGGTACGGACGCGGCCAAGTCCATCGTCCTCGTCACCAACGCCGTCCAGCGCGACCGCCCGAACCTCGCGTCCCGCGCCGCCCCAGACGGCACGGTCACGCTCCTCTTTTCCGACATCGAGAACTCCACCGCGCTGAACGAAGGCATGGGCGACACCCAATGGATGGCCCTCCTCCGTGCCCACAACGCGATCATCGAAGAGCAGGTCCGCGCCCACGGCGGAAACGTCGTGAAGACCATGGGCGACGGCTACATGGTCGTCTTCGCCTCCCCCGAGGCAGCGGTCCGCTGCGCCCTCGCGATCCAGCGCGCCCTCGCAGTCCCCAGTCCGCAGCCCTCAGCCCTCTCGCCAGTCAGGGTGCGCATCGGCGTCCACTGTGGCCAGGCCGTCCGCGACCGCGGCGACTTCTTCGGGCGCGAGGTGAACTTCGCCGCGCGCATCGCCAACGCCGCCCTCGGCGGCGAGATCGTCATCTCCGAGGCCGTCCACAGCCGCGTCCGCACGGACGCGCCGTTCGTGGTCGAGTCGCCGGTCGAGGTCGAGCTAAAGGGCTTCAGCGGCACGCACGCGATCTACCGCGTGCGCGGGTAACGCCTGGCAGAGTCGAGAGAATCCCTACCCGCTTGCTGACGCGCGCGGTTCCCGGCGTCTGGGTTCCCTGTATGTGCAGGGTGCGCGCGGCGCTATCCGTACCGCGAACGTCAGTGAGCGCATCTCCCCGAACCATCCCGGGCGGTACGTGGCGGCGGTGCGTGGTCGTCTGCGGAAGCCGGCGAAGCGTGCGTGCCGTGGTGTGCGGCGCTCCCTGACGGTCGCGGTACGGATCTGTGCCCGGTGGGGAGCGCATCTCCCGGAACCATCCCGGGCGGTACGACCGTACGGGCGCCCCCGATCGCGAACCGTCGAAGCGGGGGCGCCGTGGTGTGCGACGCTCGCTGACGGTCGCGGTACGGGTCTGTGCCCGCGGAACTCCGCAGGCGCTGGTCAGACCGACCCGTTAGGCGAGGCCCACGAGGAACGTGTGGTTTCGGGCGGCTTCGGCTGCCGCCTGCACCCGCGTGCCTGCCTCCGCGCGGGCGGCGCGGGCCGGGCGAGTCGGGCGCAGTCGGCTCTCGCGGGCCCATTCGATCTGGTTCTTTGTGGCCGCGTCCAACTCGGGGAGGACGAGGCTGAGTTCGTTGAGGAGGGAGGAAGGGAGAATCATGGCGGTCACCCCAACTGTTAGTGTTAGTCGAAGTATATCACACAGATGAACGGTCGTCACGCGGGCGGCAACGAGCTGGCCGGAAGAGACGCACGTCACCTCCACCCGTAGAATCGCGCGTTACAACAGGAGGCGAACCATGGCTTACATCGAACGCGACGGCGTGAAGATTTACTACGAAGAGCACGGGAGCGGCCCGGCGGTGTTGCTGAGCCATGGCTACAGCGCGACTTCGCAGATGTGGCGCGGGCAAGTCGAGCCGTTCGCGGCGAAACATCGGCTCATCGCCTGGGACATGCGCGGCCACGGCCTGAGCGATAGCCCCGACGACCAGGCGCAGTACAGCGAGAAGGCCACGGTCGACGATATGGCCGCGATCCTGCAGGAGTGCGGGGTCGACCGGGCGGTCATCGGCGGCCTGTCGCTCGGCGGATACATGTCGCTCGCCTTCAACGTCGCCCACCCGGCGATGGTGCGGGCGCTGATGCTATTCGACACAGGCCCCGGCTACAAGAACCCGAAGGCGCGCGACGGCTGGAACGAGACCTCGGAGACGCGGGCGAAGTTGTTCGAAGAGAAGGGGCTTGATGCGCTCGGGCGGAGCGCCGAGGTCCAGGTCTCGACGCATCGTTCGGCCGTTGGGCTGGCGAAGGCGGCGCGCGGCATGCTCGCCCAGTTCGACGACCGCGCAATCAAGTCCCTCGAACACATCGCCGTGCCGACGCTGGTTGTGGTGGGCGCGAACGACACGCCCTTCCTCGCTGCGACGGACTACATGTCGGCCAAGATCCCGGGGGCGAAGCGGGTGACGATCCCGGACGCTGGACACGCTGCGAACATCGACCAGCCGGGGGCGTTCAATGAGGCGGTGCTTGGGTTCTTGGGCTCGCTGTAACCCAGACCTGGTAGCCGTGGCCCACTGTAGCCGCCGGATCATCCTGGACGCTTCGTGCCGGCCGGTGCGTCGTTCGTTCCACTTGGGAATGCCCCGCTCGCCGACGATTCGGACACAGGCTGCGGCCGACGTTACGCTCGTGTCATGACTTCCGACACGAGAATCGAACACGACAGCCTTGGCGACTACGAGGTCCCGGCCGGGGCGCTCTACGGCATTGCAAGCGCGCGGGCGGCGGCGAACTTCCCCATCAGCGCGTTGCGGTTGCCGCGGCCGTTCATCCGCGCGCTTGGCCAGGTGAAGCGCAGCGCCGCCCGCGTCAACCGCGACCTGGAGCTGGTCGAACAAGCACTCGCCGAGGCGATCATCACCGCGGCGGCCGAAGTGATCGACGGCCGCTGGGACAGCGAGTTCGTGGTCGACGTGTTTCAGACGGGCTCGGGCACTTCGACCAACATGAACGCGAACGAGGTCATCGCGAATCGCGCGAACGAGATCCTCGGGGGCACGCGGGGTGTCTACGCACCGGTCCACCCGAACGACCACGTCAACCGCGGCCAGTCCTCGAATGACGTCATCCCAACCGTGCTGCATGTCGCGGCGGTGGTCGAGATAAAGCAGCGGCTCATGCCGGCGCTCTACCGGCTGGAGTCCTCACTTCAGGTGAAGGCCGCTGCGTTCGACGGCGTCGTGAAGACGGGTCGGACGCACCTGATGGACGCAACGCCGATCCGGCTCGGCCAGGAGTTCACGGGTTATGCGGGCCAGATCGAGCGCGCGCGGAGACGGATCAGCCTCGCGGCAGATGAACTGCGCGAGGTGGCGTTGGGCGGGACGGCCGTCGGTACGGGGATCAATACGCACGAGGAGTTCGCCGGGCGCGTGCTCGCGCTGATCAACGAAGCGGAGCGCATCCAGCTGCGGGAGACGAAGAACCACTTCCAGGCGCAGTCGAGCATGGACGCCGTCGTGGCGGCGAGCGGCGCGCTGCGCACGGCGGCGATTGCGATGACGAAGGTGGCGAACGACATCCGGCTCATGGGCAGCGGGCCGCGGGCCGGCTTCGGCGAACTTCGTCTGCCCGCGCTGCAACCGGGCAGCTCGATCATGCCGGGCAAGGTGAACCCTGTGATCCCGGAGGCGGTGATCCAGGTCTGCGCGAAGGTGATCGGGAACGACGCCACGATCGCGACCTGCGGCCAGTGGGGCTTCTTCGAACTCAACACGATGTGGCCGCTCGCGGCGCATGACCTGTTGCAGTCGATCGGCCTGCTCGGGGCGGCGGCCACCGTCTTCGCGGAGAAATGCATCGACGGCCTCGAAGCGACGGAGCGCGGGCCAGGGCTCGTGGAACAGGGCCTCCTGCTCGCGACACCACTCGCCGAGGTGCTCGGCTACGAACGCGCGACGGCGATCGTGAAGGAAGCCGAGGCGAGCGGAAGGACGATCCGCGAGGTGGCGCGCGAACGGGGCGAGCTGAGCGAAGCCGAGCTGACGAGGATCCTTGATGCGCGCGCGATGACCGGGGACTGAGGCGTCGGCAGCCCCATCAGCAGGCGGCTGCTACCCTCGGTGGTCTGAATCTTGAGGAGGCAGACGATGGCCGAGGTCAATGAACTTGAAGAGGGCACGAAGCTCCGCCTGGACTTCGACAAGCTGGCGAAGGTGGCCAGCGTCGGCGGAGTCCTTCCCTGCGCGGTGCAGGACATCGGCACCGGCGAGGTGATCCTTGTTGCTTACGTGAACGACGTCGCCCTGCTGCGGGCAGTGGCGACGCGCACCGCTGTCTTCTGGAGCACCTCGCGCAACGAACTCTGGGAGAAGGGAAAGACTTCAGGCGAAACCTTCGACCTGGTGGAGGTGCGGGTGAACTGCGAGCAGAACTCGCTGCTCTACCGCGTGCGCCCGCGTCGCGGTGGCATCTGTCACACGAAGAACGCAGCGGGCGAAGCGCGCAACGACTACTACCGGCGGCTCAACTTCGAGACGTTGGGCCTGGAGAACCTGGATCCGTGAGATGTGAGTTGTCAGCGGTGAGCGGTGAGCCGAGGCTACGGGAGATCCTCTGGCCGCGTGCGGAACGGGTTGACGACGGTCAGCTCCCCGAATCGCTGCCCTTCCTGAAGGTCTTCAGTGAGGAGGTAACGGCAGCCCGATTCCTGCGCCGCCGCAACGATGAGCGCATCCCACCACGAGACTGAGAACCGGTCCTGCAGGTCCCAGGCGGACGCGAGGATGGTGGCGGTCGGTGCGATTGGCTCCCAGGTTAGAAGGTTTGAAACGTCCCGACGGGCGCGCGCCGGTGACCGCCCCGGAACGAGCTTCCGCGTGGCCGTATTGTAATACTCGATGAGCACCTGATAGCTCAGGCGACCAGACCCAGATTCGCGCAGATATTGGAGCCAGCGGAGCGCCACTGCCTGCTTAAACGGATCGGAAAGATCGCGAAGGTAGATGAGAACGTTCGTGTCAACGAAGGCCAGGCCGGTCATACAGTTCCTCCCGTTTTGGGTACGGCACACTCGGGTCGGACCGCATCATCGTCGGCTCTTCCGCGAAGAACTCGTCCATGGCTCGGCGATACTCATCGCGAAGCACATCTCGGTCATAACGCTCCTCCCGGGGCGGCATTGGATCGCCGCCGAGGTTGAGCAACGGGCCCGAGAGATAACTCTCCATCGCCCGCCTGTATTCGTCCGTGTGAACGCGTTCGCGCGCCAACAACTCGGCGATATAGCGCGAGAGGCTCTTGTCTGCCTCTGCCGCCTTCACCCGCACCCAGCGTGCGGTCTCGTCGTCCAGGCAGATGGTGACGTTTCTCATGCCACGATCTTCGTGAACCACGGGCGCCGTGTCAACGGCTGCCGTGCTGATCTACGCGAGGTCCTCCGGCCGTGTGCGGAACGGGTTGACGACGGTCAGCTCGCCGAAACGCTGCCCTTCCTGGAGGTCTTCGGTGAGGAGGTAACGGCAGCCCGACTCCTGCGCGGCTGCGACGATGAGCGCATCCCACCACGAGATGGAGAAC
>JAYUAG010000090.1:0-2450 GCA_043741475.1 Thermoflexaceae bacterium
CCGGGGGAGACAGGTACAGTGACGCCGAAGGAGAGCGAACAATGCCCAGCCCGTTCGACCACGTTAACCATCGCGCGAGCGGCAGCGAAAGACGTTCCCCCTGGCAGCGCCGGCTCCGGGATGCCTCGTGAACGAGGGGCGTGAAGCACTCCTCGGCCACTACCGCCAGACGCGCGCCGCGCTGCTGGCGGCGATCGAAGGCCTCAGCGACGCGCAGCTGACTACGACCGCGCTCGACGGCTGGTCCGTGAAGGACCACCTCGCGCACCTCGCGGTGTGGGACGAGATCCGCGCGAGCGAGGTGACGCGCATCTCCGCTGGCCACGACTCCGCCTGGCGCATGTCGCAAGTACAGGACGAGGCGTACAACGAGATGACCTACGGCCTGCGGCGGACGCTGTCGCTCGACCAGGTGCGCTGGGAACTGACGGCCTCCCGGCAGCGGCTGCTCGACGCGATCGCCTCAGCAACGGACCGGGGTCTGGACGCCACGCTCTATGGCGAAGCGGGCCTCAAGAGCGGGCATGAAGAAGAACACACGGCCTGGCTCAACCGTTACCGCAGCTCCGTCCTCACGTAGTGCAGGGGCCTAACGCCGGGGTCCGTCCGTGGCGGATGCCGCGGGCGCGGATCGATCCTCCCAGAGCGGGTTCAGGTAGACACCCTCGACGACGGTGCGGCGGCCGCCGCGCTCATCCACCACCAGCGGGAGAGACGGCCGCCCCACCACGTGGTCGAGCGTGATTGCGCCCGTGAAGAAGACGTTGTTATCGGTGTTACCCGGAAGGCGCCCTTTCAGCCGGAGGATACCGAGCATCCCGATCTCGCTCGACACCTCAACGCCGTCGACGACGACCATGGAGGCGCCGTCGATCGTCACCGCCCAGGCGACGTTCTCGATGTGCACTCCGCTAATGCGGATTCCGGTGAGCGGCGCTGAGTTCGCGACTCCGGAATCCAGCGGCCCCTTGAGAAGCACGCCCGAACCCGACATCTGTTCGAGCGTAAGATCCCGGAGCCGGATGGAGGCGCCCGAGCCCTCATAGGCGATGCCGTCGCGGCAGCCCGTGGCCCAGAGGCGCTCGATCGAAAACGGACCGCTGTTCGGGTTGGCGTCGACATTTGCGGCTACTCGGACGCACGCGCCACCAGGGTTCCCGCTGACGATTGCGTCGTAGACACCGGACCCTTCGTATGGATGCTCGAACTCGACTACCGCCCGGCGGCCACCGCACCCCGAACCATCGACCCAGATGTCCCGTAATTCGCCGTAGTGCCCGCGAAAGGTGATGCCCACCTCGGGGCCACAGGCGATGCGGAGGAGCGTCCGGCCCTTGCCCAGCCCCCGGACGGTGATGTCTGAAAGGACAAGCCCGCCGGACACGGTGCAGTCGCTGCAGTCGACTATGATGGTGCCGCCGTGGCCCCCGCTCGCGGGCGGACAGAGGACTGCCTTGGCCGCGAGCACCGCCCGGGTGACGTTCTGTCCATCGAGGCCGTCGCGGTTAGCGACCGCGGAGAGGCGGACCTCCTGAGTGCACCCCGACTGAGCGTCCACCACGAGCGCGGGACCGAACGTGGCAATGATCAGGAAGATCGCAGCGCCCGCGAACGCCGAGACGCCAAGGTAGATCCATTTTCGCATCCGCTAGCACCGCCTGGTTGATCACCGGTGGAGAAAAGGGTGTCTCCAGCAGATACGGCGGAATCGGAGGTGGCACAGGCCGTTGACAGCGGATTGCCTCAGGGAAGCGGGCCCCCATAGACAGCGCGGATGGATTCGCCCGTGTCGAACGCTGCCTGGATGCTGCGCATGAGCGCTCCGGCGGCGGGCGTGCTGGCGACGGATTGGAAGATGCGCTGCTCATTCGCAAGCGCGTCCGTGAGCGACATGTCGTCGTTGGCGATGAGCATCTGTTTGAGCCCGGCGACGGACTTCGCGGGCAGGTCCGCTATCCGCCCTGCCCATTCGAGCGCCACGTCCACCGATGTCCCCGACGGGACGACGCGGTTGACGCCACCGAGTTCGTAGATCCGCCGTGCGGTCATCGGGTGGCCGAGGATCACCATCTCCGCGGCAGCAGTGCGGCCGATGAGGCGCGCCAGGCGGCTCGTGCCGCCGATCCCCGTCGTGACACCGATCTGCACCTCCGGCTGGCCGAAGTAGACCTGTTCCTCGGCGATGCGAAGGTCGCAGCACCAGCCCAACTCCGCGCCGCCGCCGGAACAGTCGCCAGAGATCGCTGCGATCGTGACGACGTCCGTCTTGCCGATCTCCTGCAAGGCCAGGTACCAGGCGATGCCGTTCCCGGTGGTGGGCTTGCCCTCCATCGCGTCGGCGAGGTCCTGGAGCCAGGCGTGCTCGTACCAGTGCCCAGGCGCGCCCGAGGCAAGCACTGAAACGCGCGCGCCCGTCTCCCGTGCGGTCGCCAGCGCCGCCGCAAGCTCCC
>JAYUAG010000091.1:0-2445 GCA_043741475.1 Thermoflexaceae bacterium
CAGGGGGAGGACGCCGAAGAGCAGGAGCGGGCGGTACTTCGTCATGTCCGGCGGAGCATATCCGACGACCGGTCGATGTGCCAGCCGTCGGCATAGCGACTCGTTGGGGGAACCGCGACCGCAGGAAGCGGCAGTGCTCCGCAGATGACTGATCGAGAGCGCCAGAACCCGGCCAGGTTGCGGCTATCCCCGGCTATTGACTGCATGGGACTGCCGCTCCTTGCAGTCGCGGTTCGCTTCCGGTGGAGCAGCACGGGAGTTTGTACCAACCGCCTCCCCTCATACGGTAGCTTCGATGAACTCCACCCAGTTGCCGTCCGGGTCTTCCACGATCGCGATATCGAGCCCTGGACGGATGGTGCGGCGAGGGACGACGACCTTGTATTCACCGGCCGTGCATGCGGCCAGGATCTCGTCCAGGTTCGTAATCGAGATCGTGAAGTAGCGGTAGCCGTAGGCGCCCTGGATGCCGCCGGGCGGCGCCTTCGCAGGCAGTTCCTTCTCCGGCACGACGACCTTGATCAACGTCGTGCCGCACATCAGCCGCTCCATCTTGCCGCCGCCCGGCATGGGCGTGGTAGCCACGTACTCGAAGCCGAGGGTGTCGCGGTAGAACTTCAGCGCCTTCTCGCCGTCGCTGACGACGATGCCGAGGTCGATCGAGTCTTTTGCCAGTTTGATGCCCAAGTGAGCCTCCTGAGAGTGATGAGTCGATGCGTGATGAGTGATGAGGTCAGGGAGCCAGTCTACCGATCGCCCATGCGGCGCGCTCGATCGTGGGAAAGACGGCGATCCCTGCGGTGGTGAAGCCGTCGCGGACACGGTCGACGAGGGCGCGGTGGGCGGCGTTCATGGTTTCCGTGGCGCCGAGGACGACCGCGACCGGCTGATCGGCGGCCCGGATGATCGCCGTGAGCCGGTTGCAGGCGTGCGTGAGCCGCTCGTCCGCGTCCGGGCGGCCGAAGAACCAGTCTTCGCCGATGTTCGCGATGCCGATGTCGTAGGCGCCGCTGGCGAGCATCATCTCGAGCAGGCCGTTGGTGGAAAGCCCGCTCCCCGCAAGGATCGATTGGTCGACGGGGTTGCTGATCCAGTCGGCGAGCGCCGGGGCCTTCGCGCGTACGGCTTCGCGGACAGCGTCAGGCAGCCGCAACACGGTGAGGCCGTTCTCTTCGCAGGCGTCGGCTGATTGCACTGAACGCCCGCCGCCGCCTCCGGCTACGGCTGCGCGGCGACCGGGCGGCCGTGCCATGAGCGAGGCGCCGACCATCAGGTCGAGGAGCTGCTCCTGGTTGCGCGCTTCAAGTGCTCCGGCCTGGCGAAGCGCAGCCGACCAGAGTTCGGCCGAGCCCGCGAGCGCGGCCGTGTGTGAGGCCGCAGCCTTCGCGCCCGCGCTGGTGCGCCCGGCTTTGTGGATGATCACCGGCTTCTTCGCCGCGGCGGCGCGCAGACCGTCGAGAAAGCCGCGGCCATCGGCCACGCCTTCGACGTAGGCGCCGATGACGCTCGTCTCAGGGTCGTCGGCAAGGTAGCGCAGGAGGACGCCAGGCGTGATGTCCATGCCGTTGCCGTAGTTCGCGACCTTGCCGAAACGCAGCCCGCGGGCGTGGCCGCGCACCACCACTTCGACGGCGTTGTTGCCGCTCTGGCTGAGGAAGGCCACCTGGCCTCGGTCGAGCGGCAGGTCGGGGCGGAAGCCCATGCCCCCGGCGGGGTGGTAGAGCCCCATACCGTTCGGGCCGAGGATGCGCACCCCGGCGGCACGGGCCCGGCGCTCGATTTCGCGCTCAAGATCAGCTGCCTTCGCGTCGCCCGTCTCGCTGAAGCGGCCCGTGAAGAGGTGGAGGAACTTGACGCCCTTGACGCCGCACTGGTCGACCAGTTCGAGGACGGCGGAGGCGGGTACGCAAGAGATCACGAGGTCGATGACGCCGGGCACGGCGGTCACCGATGGGTAGGCGGCGAAGCCGTCCACCTCGGTGGCGCGCTGGTTGATCGGGTAGACCGCCCCTTCGAAGCCGAAGACCCGCAGGGCGCGGACGTAGTCGTTGCCAGGGCTGTCGACGTTGGTCGAAGCGCCCGCGACGGCGACGCTCCGGGGCGAGAAGAGCAGCGAAAGGTCAGGGGCTTGGGCAGTCATGGCCGCCCATTAGGCGCCAGCCCGCGCGCGGCTGCAAGCGACTAACTGGTAACCCACGCGGCCTGGGGTGTGGCGAAAAGCGTCTAAGTTGGCACGTCCGCCCGTGGCCGCAGCGGGCCACGGCTACCTGGCGCCACGAGTGACGTTTCCACGAGTCAAACTGATAGCGCAAGACGCGCAGCTCTAACGTGTTCCCGTCCTTGTCGCGAACGCGAGTGAGGAGCGCGGCCGACGTCCGATACCCCGATACCCTGTCACCCCGGCACTCCCCGAGGCTTATAGTGACCGGCCAACCAACCCATGGA
>JAYUAG010000092.1:0-2445 GCA_043741475.1 Thermoflexaceae bacterium
CGTGAACGCCCTCCTCGGCCGTCTCTGATTCATCTGCCACATCCTTGCTGGGGGGATCCCCCCTTATCTTGGATGTCCGGCAAACTGGGGCAACGCCAGGGGACAGGGAACAGGGAACAGGGGGAACAGGGAACAGGGGGAACAGGGAGAGCTCTGCGACGAACCTAAACGGCGGAGTCAGCGGCTCCAGCCGGGCGCATAGACTCCGCCGGGTACCGGATGAGGCCCCGACGGCTAGGCGCCTTGCGTTAGGAGCAAAGCGGCAGCGAGCAGCGGTCGGTGGCTCGGCTTCGTCGCCTGCGTGGCCCTCACCCGCTGCCGGAGTCGCCTGGCCCGCCCCTGTTCCCTGTCACCTGCGCCCTGTTCCCTATGGGCGCCGGAAGGTCCGCCGCTTCCCCGAGCTCGCGGACGACGGCGATCTCCTTGCAGTTGGTGAAAAACGGGCAGCGGACGCATTCGTTCCAGACCTTCTGCGGGAACTCCATCACGTTGCCGATGCGGAAACCCTGCCGTTCAAAAAAGCCGGGGCGATAGGTCAGCGCAAAGACGCGGGGGATGCCCATGCGCCGGGCATCCTCGATGCAGCTTTCCACGATGGCCGCGCCGATGCCTTTGAGCTGGGCATCTTCGCGGACGGCGAGGGAGCGCACCTCCGCGATGTCCGTGCCCATGATGTGGAGCGAGCCGCAGCCGATGACGTCGCCGCCGGGCAGGCGCGCCACCTGAAAGTCGCGGATCGCTTCGTAGACTTCGGCGATCGGCCGGTGGAGCATGTCGCCCTTATCGGCCCAATAAGTAACAAGTGCGTGGATCGCCTCGGCATCGCTGAGCCGGGCGGGTTCAACAGAGAACAAGGAAGACTCCTGGGGGGGTGGGAGGTCGACGCCGCGGAACACTGTCCCGTCAGCGGACAGGGGCGACGTGCGTCGCGTCGCCCCGAAGACTCCCCTGCCGCAATGCAGCCATCATCGTATCCGCCAGTCTACGCTACACTGCGGGCGCAGCACAGGAGCGCTGCCGCAGCACGGCGGGAGGATGACGATGCGCGTCTCGGTGATGGGCCAGGCGGCGTTCGGCGAGGCGGTATTGAAGCGCTTGACCGCCGACGGCGTCGAGGTCGTAGGCGTCAGCGCCCCGGCGGCGGCCGAGGGTGCGAAACCAGACCCACTCTGGGCGGCGGCTGAGGCGATGGGCATCCCGTGCGTGCCCACTGCGGCGCTCAAGGACCCGGAGACGCTCCAGGCGTGGCGCAACACCCGCGCCGAACTCTGCGTGATGGCCTTCGTCACGGACATACTCCCGGACGAGGTGTTCTCCATCCCGTCGCTGGGGACGATCCAGTACCACCCCAGCCTGCTGCCGCTCCACCGCGGCGCCTCCGCAATCAACTGGGCGATCATCAATGGCGACGAGGAAACGGGGCTGACCGTCTTCTGGCCGGACAAGGGGATCGATACCGGCCCGATCCTGCTGCAGAAGCGTTGCCCCCTCGGGCCCGGCGACACTGTCGGATCAGTCTACTTCAACACGCTCTTCAACCTCGGCGTCGAAGCCCTCTCCGAGGCGGTCGCCATGGTCGCTGCTGGGACAGCCCCCCGCCTCGCGCAGCAGCACGAACTCGCGACCTACGAGCCGCCCTGCCGGGACGCACACGGCGAGATCCGCTGGCACGAGCCGGCTGAGCGGATCTACGCATTAATCCGCGGCTGCAACCCACAGCCCGGCGCGTGGACCGTGCACGGAGGAGCGAAGCTGCGGCTGTTCGATTCTTTGCTCATCGGCGAGGAGGAGCCCGGCATGCCCGGCCGCGTGCTCCGCATCAGCCCTGCCGGCATTGATATCCGCCTCAACGGCGGCGTGTTGCGTGTCACAAGGGTGCAGCCCGACGGTGAGAAGAAGATCGCCGCGGCCGAATGGGCGGCCGCGGTCGACCTCCAGCCGGGCTTCCGCTTTCGCCAGATCTGAATCACCGGCCAAACGGCGTTGGCGTCGGGAACGGCTGCCCTGTCACGGGCGTCGGTGTGCGCCCCGCCACCGGCGTACCGGGCGTTGGCGAAACCTGCGCGCGCCGCACGTTGAAGGTGACCACGCTCTGAATAGTGCCCGTGCTGCCCGTGGCCACGAGGCGGAGCGTGTAGACGCCGTCGTTGGCGCCAGTGACATCGATCTGGCCGATGACCGCGTCGCTCACCGGCGTACTTCCGCCGCCGATCTTCAGCCAGGCAGAGGGGTTGGCGCCTTCCCCTATTTCAAGCGTCCAGCTCTTCAGGCCGGGCACGTTCACCGAGCCGACGACCGGCTCGGAGCGAGTGATCGTGCGGCCGCTGGAGGGGCTCTGGATGAGCAACGGGATTTGACCGGTGCTCACCTCGGTGGGCGCGATCGGGATATTGAACCGCTTCGCCAGGTCCGCCACTCCCTCAGGCTTGAACGCCGGCAGCTTCA
>JAYUAG010000093.1:0-2445 GCA_043741475.1 Thermoflexaceae bacterium
GGCCACGATGGGCAGATCACGGAGATCAACGTCGTCCGCAACCCGGACAAACTGGCGTTTGTGCTCCGGCGGCTCATCGAAGACGCCAACGGCCCGGCAGCCGCACTTGCCTACGCAGGCCGGACGGGACAGAATCCGTAAGACCGGCCTTAACGTAGGTCAAGACAACACACCGGCCGCGCCCGGCTGTCCACAAAAGGAGAAGCACCGCATGTTCGCAACCGCAACGCTCCGGAGGGCCAGCTGGGCCTTTCTCGCCGCCCTCGCCGCCCTGAGCTTTCTGCTCATCGTCAGTGCGCCGACGCACACGTCCGCGCAGGTGGCGCGAAAGAGCGTCACGCTCACGGGCGCCGAGGAAAATCCGCCAGTGACAAGCACGGCCGCCGGACAGTTCCTCTGGGAACTGGATGGTAAAGTCATTGTCGGCGAGGCCATCGTCGACAGTACCGGCAAGTTCACCCAGGGACACATCCACCTCGCCGCCAAAGGCTCCAACGGGCCCGTGATCGCGTTCCTCTTTGGGCCGATCGACGGTGGCCAGCAAGCCGTCCACTCCCAGGTTCGCATCACCGCGGACAAGCTCGTTGGCCCCATGAAGGACAAAACGCTCGATGATTTCCTCAAGGAAGTGAACGCGGGCAACACCTACGTCAACTATCATTCGGTCGTCAATCCGGGAGGCGAAATCCGCGCCCAGCTCCCGGCGGGGGCAGCGCCCGCCGCTTCCCCGGTCACCGCGCCGCGTGCCCCGTCCGCCGGTTCCGGGCTGCTCGGCACGAGCGACGCCGCCCGCAGCGCCGGCATCGTCCTCCTTGGAATCGCCATCGGTGGAATGGTGCTCCTCACGGTACGCCGCCGCCACGCCGCCTAATTCAGCCTCACGCAGAACGAGAAAGCCGCCCACACGGGCGGCCTTTTCGTTCGCGGACCCTGGCGAGGTGTGCGGGAAGGCGGGCTCTGGCTGCGAATGGCCACCAATTTGAGGTCGGCGACTACGCCGTCGCAGGAAGCGACCAGGATTCTGTCTATCGTGTGGGAGCCCAATGACCACGAGGTGGCTCGCTTCGACGAGGCAGAAGACCCGGTATGGGAACCCGCGAACGCCTGACCAGCGCAACCCTCCTGCAATGGAGATTCCGGCGTTCGGGAAGGCGTCCATCCGCTCGAACGTTCTGCGGAGAGCGGCTTCGAAGTCTGCCCGGCGCGGAGGATCGACCATTTCGTACCAGCCCAGGGCCTCTGAAAAGTCCGCCTGTGCTTCGGGCAGGAACGAGATCCGCATCAGCCAGAGCGACCGAAGATCGCCCGCTCAGCCGTTTCTCAGGGGATCGGAACAACGCTCCCTGCCCGGTAGTCGGCTGCGCGTCGCAGCAGTTCTGCTTCCACCCCGGGCTCAAGCCGCGGGCGATCGCAAGTGAGCAGCCGTTCGATCAGACTTGCACGCTCCTCTTCCGTGAGTTTCAACGCGGCTTCGAAGAGCGTTTCGGCGGTAGGCATGTGCCCAGTCTACGATGGGATCTCGCGCCCGAGAATTGCCTGATGCCCCTCACCACCAGATCTTGTGCTCGACATCGGAGGGCTGATCTTCCCAGTCGGTCGTCCAGAGGTTCGAGCTCAGGTACTTCCAGCCGCCGTCGGCGAGGAGGCAGACGAGGTGCTGTTCGCCCTCCATGCGCTCGGCCGCCTTCACCGCCGCGCGCACGACGGCGCCGCAGCTGATCCCCACGAACAGGCCCTCCCTGTGCGTCAGTTCCTTCGCCATGTTGAAGCTGGACCTGCTGTCGACCACGATCCTGCCGTCGAGCACGGACTCGTCGAGCACGGGCGGGATGAAACCCTCTTCGAGCGCGCGCAGCCCCTGCACCATGTCGCCGGGGTGGGGCGCGGCCGCGATCACCTTCACCGAGGGCTTGTTGTCCTTGAGATAGCGGCCCGTGCCCGTGAGCGTCCCGCCCGTCCCGAGCCCGGCGACGAACGCGGTGACCTGGGGCAGGTCGCGCAGGATCTCGGGGCCGGTCGTCTCGTAGTGGGCGCGTGGGTTGGCTTCGTTCCCATACTGGTAAGGGAAGTAGTACCGGCCAGGGTTGTCGGCGACGATCTGCTTTGCCATGGCGATCGCGCCGTTGGAACCGAGGTCGCCGGGGCTGTAGATGATCTCGGCGCCGAAGGCCAGCAGCAGCTGCGAGCGCTCCTCGCTCACGCTCTCAGGCATGACGCAGACGACCTTGTAGCCCTTCACCCGGCCGATCATCGCGAGGCCGATGCCGGTGTTGCCCGAGGTGGGCTCGAGGATGGTGGCGCCGGGCTGCAGCTCTCCGCTCTTCTCGCCCGCGGCAATCATGTACTTCGCGATGCGGTCCTTGACCGACCCGGTGGGGTTCTGGCCCTCGAGCTTGGCGTAGATGTGGACATCCGCCCGGGGCGCAAACGACCGCAGCTCCACGA
>JAYUAG010000094.1:0-2444 GCA_043741475.1 Thermoflexaceae bacterium
CGCGGAGATCGAGTGTCGCGTCGAGGGGGGGATGCGTCCCCGCACACGACGGATACAGCTTCACGGTGATCCCGGTGTCGACGATCTCCCAGCGCCCGCCCAGGTCCGCGATCTCGTTCGCCAGGCCCGGTCGTTCGCTGTCCATCGCGTGGAGGAATCCCTGCGGGCCGTCGAGCGCAAGGGGACTGGCGGTCATGCCGTGACCGGCCAGTTGCGCGGCGAGGACACCGTTGCGCGCGGCGAGCCCGGCGTGGAGCGGCTTGACCATCGTTCCGAAGTTCTCCTTCAGCCCCGACGCCTTCGAAGCGGCGATCGCGAGTGCGTGGCTGGTGGCCTCAGCACTGAGCCCCAGCAACCGGCTGGCCGCCGCGGCGGTGCCGATCGATCCGAGCGTCGAGGTGCAGTGCCACCCTCGCTGATAGTGGCGCGGATTCATCGTTCGCCCGAGGCGCGCTTCGATCTCGAACCCAACGACGTAGGCGTCGAGCAACGCGGCGCCCGACGCGCCGGCCAACTCGGCGGCCGCTAGCGCCGCCGGCACCAGCGGCGCGCTAGGATGGGCGAGTGAGACGAAACACATGTCGTCGTAGTCGAGTGCGTGCGCGGCCGTGCCATTGGCCAGCGCCGCGTCTGCTGGGCCGAGGCGGCGGCCGGTCCCAATCACGGCGCAGGCCCCATCGCTCGCCGAACCCAGGGTCTGTTGAACGATGCGGGCGGCCGGCTCCGAGGCGCCCGCGATCGTAACGCCGATCGTGTCGAGCACGGCTCGCGCCGCCGCCGCGCGCGCCGGGGCCGGCGGCGCCGAGTCCACGACGAAGCTCGCGAGCCGCGCGATCACAAGGATCCTTGCCGAGTCGCGTCCTCGGCGTGCCCGATCGCCGCCATGAAGCGCTGCTTGATGTACACGCAATCGAGCGGCGGCTTCATGGTCGGAACGGACTCGGTCACCGTGGCGATGATGGTCCAGGGCCCGGGCTCGGCCCGTGCACGGACCACCGCGTCCAGCAATTCCTCTTCTGAGCCGACGGTGGTCGTCGTCGAGATCCCCATCGCCCGTGACGCCAAGTCGAGGTTGGCGCCATGCGCGGTCGCGGTGTCCTGGCCCCCCGTGGTGCCGTACCGCGCGTTGTCCCACACGATGAGGATGAGATTCGGGGGACGGACCCAGCCGATCGTGGCAAGCGATCCGAGGTTCATCAGGAGCGAGCCGTCGCCGTCGAGGACGAAGACGCGCAGGTCGGGGCGCGCCATCGCAAGCCCGACGCCGATGGATGACGCAAGGCCCATGCTGCCCCACGTGTAGAAGTTGGCCGCGCGATCGCCGGCGGCGCACAAGTCATACGCCGGATGACCGAGGCTCGCGACAATCGGCGTCTGCGCTTCGTCCGCAAGCGCCTTGACGAGCACGCGGGTGGCGTCGAGGCGGTTCATCGCGTCTCCTTCTGCGTCTTCAGGGGCGCCGTGAGTCGTCGCGGGAGCAGGCATACACCCACCGCGCGCGTGCCGAACGCAGTCTGGCCCACGCGTTGGATGGTCTCGGACGCGCTCTCCGCGGACGCGACCGTGACATGCGGAACGCTAATCGCGTCGAGAATCGGCCCAACCGCGCGGCCCATCGGCACCTGCGCCCCGTTCCATTCGCCCGCGTCGCCCCGCATGCTGACGATGGTCAGCACGGGAATCTGGTAAGGCAGGAGGAGCGACGTCAGCGCGTTCAGGGAATTGCCGAGTCCGCTCGATTGGAGCATGACCGTCGGCCGCATCCCGCCGACATACAGTCCGGCCGCGATGCCGAACGCCTCCTCCTCGCGCGTCGCGACCGTCGTGATCACGTCCGGGTAGTCGGTGAGCAGCACGCGAAAGACGTACGAGAGGGGATTGTCCGGCACATAGACGACGTGCCGGCTGCCGGCGGCGTACAGGCCGGCGCACACGCCCGCGGCCCAGAGCGGAGAAGACGTAGAAGTCACGGCCGAAAGTGTAGGTGATCCCGCCGGAGCGCAGGTAAGACGAGGCGAACCTGCCTCCTCTGCCAACCCTCGGAAACAAACGCCGCGGCCAGTGGGATAGCGGCTGAAGGTGAGCGGGCCAGCGGCGATTGCTCCGCCCTCAGGAGAGGACTACACTGCGCGCTTCCCGGGCCCAGGGACGCTTTCGTAACACAGGAGAAAGTCATGCGATACCTACAACGGACGCTGTCCAACGACTGGCCACCCGCACAGCGTTGGCGTATGGCCCGCCGTGCGGCGCTTACGATCACCTGCGTCTTGCTCGTCACCGCACATGCGACGACCCGCTCAATGGCGCAGCCGCCTCCCGTCGTGGGGCCGGCGTCCCCCCCGGCGGCTGCCCCGCCAGCCGCACCAGACACCGGCCTGGCCGCGTTCTTCGAGCGCGGGCAGGTGTTCCAGGATCGCAACGATGACGGGGTCGTGGACTTCGTG
>JAYUAG010000095.1:0-2439 GCA_043741475.1 Thermoflexaceae bacterium
AGCGGCGCTTCGCCGAGACTGTCTCGGCGGCCTGTGAGACGATCAGCGCGACCTCGTCCCAGTCAGGGTTGGTGTCGAGGATGATGCCGACCCAGCCGCGGTGGCCGACGTAGGGCGGGCGGAAGAAGCGTTCGGGGCGGGTGTCGATCAGGATTTCCTGCGCTTCCAGCGACGCCGCGACCCAGGCGGAGAGATGCAGGGCGCCGTGGTGGTGCTTGTCGACGTTCGCAAACTGGCGGCCCTTCACGAAGAACGCAGGTTCGCCGTGCGAGAGCTTCTCCGTCGCGCCGGGGATGGCGAAGCAGACCTCGCGGAAGCGCCCGATGGTCGCCTCATCCTCCGGGTTCGCAGCGGGCATCGGGTTACCCTCGCGGGAGGCCGAGGCCGCGGGTGGCGATGATGTTGCGCTGAATCTCGCTCGTGCCGGCGGCGATCGTCGAGGGGACGCTGGTCATGTAGTTCATCGCGGCGCGAACGTGGTGCTCGGCCTCGAGGCCGGTGGGCGTGCGCAACTGGCCCTTCATCCCGGTCACGTGCATCTCCGTGTAGGCGACGCGCTGCTGCAGCTCCGAGCCGAACATCTTGTTCATCGAGGCCTCCATGTTGGGCACGCCGCCGCGCGCCTGGATGGATATGACTTCGAACGAGAGCAGCTCACAGACGGCCGTCTCGACGGCGCGGTCCACGACCTCGAGACGCTGCGCGCGGCTGACTGGCTCGCCGGCGGCGGCGCGTTCCTGGACGTAGCGAGTGAGCCGCCCGAGCTGCTTGTTAATATTGACGACGCGGGAGATGTTCGAGCGTTCGAAGTCGAGCGTCGTGGTGCCGACGTACCAGCCGCGGTTCTCCTCGCCGATGCGGTTGCGGACGGGCACGCGCACGTCCTCGAAGAAGACCTCGTTGAAGATGTGGCCGTTCGCCAGGTTGATGAGCGGACGCACCGAGACGCCGGGCGACTTCATGTCGAAGAGCAGGTAGCTGATGCCGCGGTGCTTGGGCGCGTCCGGGTCAGTGCGGGCGAGGCAGAACATCCAGTCGGCGCGGTGGGCGCCGGAGGTCCAGATCTTCTGGCCGTTGAGCACATAGTCGTCGCCGTCGCGGACGGCGCGGCTCTGCAGGCTGGCGAGGTCCGAGCCGGAGCCAGGCTCGCTGAAGCCCTGGCACCAGGCGACCTCGCCGCGGAGCATCGGCGGCAGGTGCTCGGCCTTCTGCTCGTCGGTGCCGTGGAGCATGATCGTGGGCCCGACGAGGTTGAGCATCTGGCGGCTCGTCGGCGCGCCCGCATCGGTCAGCTCGGAGCTGAGGACGAACTGTTCGAGGACGGTCATGCCGGCGCCGCCGTATTTCTTCGGCCAGGCGGGCGCGAGCCAGCCGTGCTCGCCGAGGCGGTCGAGCCACTTCTTCGTGCGCGTCTCGTCGCCTGGAGCTTCCATCATGACGTTGTCGTCTTCGTCTTCGTCTTCGTCGTGCCCCTTCTTCCAGTTTTCGTTGACAAAGCCGCGGACGGTCTGGCGCCAGCCGGCCAGTTCAGGGGTGTCGTTGAAGCGCATTTGGGGCCTCCGGAGGTGGTCTCGTTGGCGGGCATCATACGCACCGGGGCAGTTGGCGCATGGTAGAATGGCGGCGATGACCACCGCACAAACTCTGCCGCGCCCTGCCGCGGTTCCACGCTGGTCCGGCCCGCCGCCGCTGGAATCGGGCATGCGGCTGACGAGTGCGGAGTTCGAACGCCGTTATGAACAGTACCCGAACATGCGAGCGGAGCTGATCGAGGGGGAGGTGTACGTGGCTTCACCAATGAAGGACGAGAGCCATGGCGAGCCGACGTTCGAACTCTCTGGGTGGCTCGCGGTCTATCGTGCATCAAATGTGGCCGTGACTGGCGGCGAGGGCTCATCGCTACGGCTCGACGATGACAACAGAGTGCAGCCGGACACGTTCTTACGCTATCGTGAGGGCCGGTCGCGGCGAACCGCGGACGGCTACCTTGAGGGAGCACCAGAGCTAGTCTGTGAAGTCGCAGCCTCGAGCGCTGGGATCGACATGGGCCGGAAGAAGCGCGCCTACGAACGCAACGGCGTGCTCGAATACATCGTCTGGCAGGTATACGAGAACCGCATCGACTGGTTCTGGCTGAACGCGGACGGCGCCTACGAACGGCTCGAACCGGACGCCCGCGGTGTGATCGAGAGCCGGGTGTTCCCGGGCCTGCGGCTCGCGGTCGACAAGATGTTGGCGCGAGACCTGGCGGGAGTGCTGGCCGAACAGAACCGCAAGGTGCGGCAGCGGAAAGGCAAAGCAGGACTAGCAGGGTGCTGACAAAGGGGCCGATATTCTCGAAACTCGACAATAACGCATTACCCTGAGTGATTATTGAGTTCGTCCTGCTGCCGGCCAATGTATGACGCAGGAGTTTTTCATCACCCTGCTAGACGGTCA
>JAYUAG010000096.1:0-5816 GCA_043741475.1 Thermoflexaceae bacterium
GAGCTGGATAAAGAAGGAAACAGCGCGCATTCCCGGCGGCGCCGTCGCCTGTTGGACGCGGTCGGGGTCGCGCACGATGAAGAGACTGACGACGAGCGAATGGTCGGCGGCCACGGCGCGCCAACCCTGGCTAGCCTCTACGCCGCGCTTCGCCGACTCGTAGTCGACGAGGATGACGGGATCAGGCTCACCGTCATCGCGCAGCAGCGCCAACGCGGCCGATGCCACGGCGACGACGAGGACGAAAAGGGCGGCGCCTCCCGCGATGATCCACCGGCGTCGCCGAGCCGGCGGTCGGAGGCGGCGGCCGGAGGGCGGAGCTTCGTCCGCCGAGCCCTCCCAGCGGAGGCCATCATTCTCGGCCACAGGCCGTTTCAGCGGCGGAGCGGCCGCCCCTGGGCGTCCGTCATCTTGTTGGTGGCGACCATAATGAGGTCGATGATTGACCAGATGCCGAACCCGCCACAGGTGAGCAGCTTCGCGACTCCCAATCCCGTCTGACCCAGGTAGAAACGATCGACGCCAAGGCTGCCGACGAGTATCGAAAGGAGCAATGTCGTGACCCACTCCTTGTCGGAGAACAGGCCCGGCACATCTTTTGCAGCGAAATAGCCCGCGCCCCCGCTAGCGCGACGGGTGGAGGCGTCGCTCTTGACCTGGCCGGATTTCACCATCGTCTGCAGGTCGAGGAAGGTCAGTGGCCCCTGTTCCTGGCCGAAGACCTGAATGAAGTATTGCTCACTGTTTGGCGCGCCGCCCGGAAAGGCCCCGGGCGCGATACCGGCCTGGACGGGCCGCGGCTCTCCCGTCCAGGCTGTCCCGTCCCAGTAGCGCTGAGTCCCCGGGGGGTCTCCCTGGGCGTTGTACCATCCGGGGGGCGTCTGGGGGGAACTCATGGGCGGTCTCCTTGCTCGATAGATGCCTTACACGTGCTTGCCTTGCGGCAGCTTGCCGATGGACCGGCGCCCCGGATAGTACACGAATTCTGCCTCACGCACGTACACCACCGGACGTGCCAGATCGGTCACGGCCCAAGATGATGCGGAGCGCGCCGAAAAGACAGAGCGCCGCCGCGAAGAGGAGGGCGAGCCGTCGTTCCGATGGAGACAGACCGTCCTCAAGCCAGCGCTTGAGTGGCAGAAGACCGGTCGCTGCCAGCCACATGCCGATCAGGACCGGGATGCCGAGGGGGTGGTAGGCGACGGACTCTCTTACCCTCAAATGGCCGGCGGCGACGGTCGACCGCGTAAGCCCGCACGTCGGGCAAGGCAGGCCGAACACCCGCCTGAACAGGCACACCCCGGGCGCCCGGTGAAGGAGGCGCAGCGGCATCAACGACGCGCCGATAGCACTGCCGACCAGGAGCATCCGGACCAAACGAAGCTCCGTCTCGCGTCCGGGCTCCCTGGCTCCGGTCACCGGCGGAGGGGGAGGCCCTGCGCGTCCGTCATCTTCCCGGTAGCGACCATGATGATGTCGATCAGAGCCCAAACGCCGACCCCTCCGCACGTGAGAAGTTTTACTACGCCCAGGCCGGTTTGTCCGAGGTAGAAGCGATCAACGCCAAGCGAGCCCACGAAGACCGAAAGCAGCAGTGTCGTGAGCCACTCCTTCTGGGAGAATAGCCCAGGGAGTTCCGCGGCTCGAAAAAAGCTACCCCCTTCGGACTTCCGGACCATTGTGTCGGCCTTCAAGCTGCCGCCGCGAAGCTGCGTCTGAAGATCCATCAGCGAGTAGGGGCCTGCTTCGGCGCCCATTTGCTGAATCATGTATGTTTCGCCTGCTGGGGACATGGCTCGTTCTCCACCGGTGGGGATGGCCGAACTATATGGTATCGCTTTCCGGAATCAAGTGACGCGTTTGAACTTCCTCAACTCCGGCCTGCTCGCCCGCTAGGACGTCACCCCTACCGCCGCCTCCAGGAGCGAGCGCCAGATGCGGTTGCCGTCCGAGCCGCCGACCAGGTCTTCGCCAGCCCGTTCCGGGTGGGGCATCATGCCGAGCACGTTCCCCGCTTCGTTCATGATCCCGGCGATGTTGCGGATGCTGCCGTTCGGGTTCGATTCAGGCGTCAACAGGCCGTTCGCGTCACAGTAGCGGAAGACCACGCGGCCGTCCTCCTCCAGGCGATCGAGCGTATCGAGGTCGGCGTAGTAGTTGCCTTCGCCGTGGCTGACCGGGACGCGGATGACCGACCCGGTCTTGAGGTCGCCCGCCCAGGGCGTGGAGCCGCCTTCACGCCGGAGATGTGTCCATTCGCAGCGAAACTGGAGGCTGTCGTTGCGCAGCAGCGCGCCCGGCAACAATCCGCTCTCACAAAGGATCTGGAAGCCGTTACAGATGCCAATAACGGGTACGCCCTTCTTCGCGCGCTTCGCCACCTCTTCCATGACGGGCGAGAAGCGCGCGATCGCGCCGCAACGCAGATAGTCACCATAAGAGAATCCTCCGGGCAGGACGATCGCGTCGTAGCCGGAAAGGTCTGTCTCGCGGTGCCAGACAATATCGGCCTCCTGGCCGAGCACGCTGCGGAGGACGTGGTGGCAGTCGCGGTCGCTCCAGGTGCCCGGGAAACGGATGATCGCGAACTTCACGTGCGGGCCCTCCTCGCGGCCTACTCGGCCGCGATGTTGACGATGATGACCGGTTCCCCGCCGCCGACGGTGATACCGGTCGCGTACAGCTTGCCGTTGACAACGACGGAGATGGAAGCTCCAACCCGGTTCGCGCACTCGTCGCCGCCGGCGGCGAAGTCAACGACATAACCGCCGGGCGCGGGTGTCCGGCGGCTGGGGCCAATCACGCCGTCGAACGCCAGCGAGACGAGTGTCCCGGCCGGCGCGTCGCTCCGTGCGATCGTCAGTTTCCCGGCGAAGCGGGTGGGCGGCGCGGTCGAAGAGAGGGTGCTGCAGTAGGCCCGCGAAGCCGCTGGGGGCTGCGTGGGCGTGGCGGTGGGCTCGGGTGGCGCCGGTGTCGGGTTGGAAGCGGGCGGTTGCGTCGTCGCGCCAGACGATGGGCGCGTCGTCGTCGTCAGGGCCGGGCTTGCCGAGGGGCTGGGTGAGGGTGACGCGGATGGGGATGGCGACGCTGAGGGGCTGGGCGACGGCGAAGCTGAGGGCGATGCGGCCGCGCTACGCGAGCTGGCCGGCGATGGCGAACCCGTGGTGGACGCTGGAGCGTTGGCCTTCTCGCCGCCGCCCTCATCGCGAAGGGCGATGTAGACGCCCCCGCCGAGTAGCCCCACGCCGAGAATCCCAAGCAGCGCCCAGACCGCCGCCTGGCGGCTCGGCGTCGAAAAGAACGTGCGAAGAGAATCCATGTCCGCATTGTCGCTGGGGAACTGCTGACCGCAACGCGATTGTGAAGATGATCACCTCTGGCGTTCGCTGCGTAGAGTCATGTGTCCGGCAATTTCTTGGCGGCGGCAGGAGGCACACATGCGGGATACGGCTCGTCCGCTGACGACGCCCCGGTTGCTGCTGGGCCTCGCGCTCGCCGTCGCTGCCTTGCTACCGCTGTTGAGCCGCAACGAGGCGTCCGCGCACCCACTCGGCAACTTCACCATTAACCGTTATGCGCGCATCGAAGTCTACCGCGACGTAATCCGTATCAACTACGTCGTGGATCATGCGGAGATCCCCACCGCCCAGCTGCAGGCCGAAATCGACAGCGATGGCGATGGGCGCATCGCCCAGGCGGAGGCGGACCGCTATGCCCGGACGGCCGCCTCGGCCTACGCATCCAATCTCTCCCTGAAGGTTGGCGCAAACCGATTGGCGTTGACGACGATAAGCGAAACCGCCCAGGTCATCGACGGGCAGGCGGGCCTCCCGATCCTTCGCATCGCCGTCATCTACGAATCGCTGGTGGACGCCCGCGGACGCCAGACGCTCACATTCTCCGACGCCAACTTCGCCGTCCGCGCGGGCTGGAAGGAGATCGTCGTGCGCCCGTCGGCCGGGGCGGACATCCTCGTCGATGGCGCCTTCCTGACTGAGCGCAGCGACGCCCTCCGCCAGTATCCGGCAGAGTCACTCACGGGAGCGCCGGACCAGCGTGAGGTCTCGTTCGCGTGGACGGCGGGAACCGGCGAGCGCGCGCCCGCGGCGGTGACCATCGAGAAGGCGAAAGCGGTGCGCGCGGCCGGCGGCTTCGCCTCGCTCCTGAAGCCGCACCGGTCGCTGGGGATCATCCTCCTCAGTCTGCTGGCGGCGTTTGGATTCGGGGCGCTGCACGCGTTCGGGCCAGGGCACGGAAAGAGCGTGGTGGCGGCCTACCTCGTGGGCAGCAAGGGCACGGCGCGGCACGCAGTCGCCCTGGGCGCGACCGTGACGGCGACACATACCTCCACGGTCTACTTGCTCGGCTTCGTGACGCTGACGGCCTCGTCCCTGATCGCCCCGGAGAAGCTGTTTCTCTACCTCGGCATCGCCTCGGGCGTCATGATCGTCTGCATGGGCGCGGCCCTCTTCGTCGGCCGCCTGCGGGCGCTGGGCAAGACAAACGAATCGGGCGCCCATCGTCACGGGGTCTTCGGCAGGGCGCATTCGCACATGCCCGCGCAGGTAGCGGATCACACCGAACCGCACGGCCATCGCGAAGACGACGCGGGCCACGACGAACACGCCCACGCGGTCGCGCCGAAGGTGAGCTGGCGGAGCCTGCTCACCCTGGGCGTTGCCGGCGGGATCCTGCCCTGCCCCTCGGCGATCGTGGTCATGCTGGCGGCGATCTCCCTGGGCCAGGTGCTCTTCGGGATGCTGCTCATCGTCGCGTTCAGTCTCGGGCTTGCCGGCGTCTTGACGGGCATTGGGCTCGCGCTGGTGTGGGGCAAGCGGCTCTCCGGGCGGGCGGGCGTGCGCAGGCACGTCGAGCGGCCCGCCTTGCTGCGGCTGGTGACCATACTTCCGGTCTTCAGCGCACTCGCCGTGACGGCGGTCGGGCTAGTGATCACCTACCAGGCCTGGAACCAGCCGGGGCTCTAGGCGGCGGTGGCGACGATCTCCATCTGCAGCGTGAGGTCATCATTGACGGTGACGAACCCCGCAATGTTCGGTGGCGACATGCCGAAGTCGTTGTAACGGATCTTCACGGTGGCGAGGCCGGTCATCACGTTGGCGTCACGCTTCAGCTTCACCTCCCACGTAACTTCCTTTTTCACGCCGTGCACTTCGAGGGCGCCGGTCATTTTGAATGGGGCGCTGTCGGTGGTGGCGGAAAGTGTGGCCGGGAAACCCTCCACCTTCGTCGCCACGAACGTCGCCAAGGGGAACTGAGCCGTCTGGAGCGTGTCCTGGACGCGACGATCACGCATGCCTTCGTCGCTGCGGAGAGTGCGAAGATCAACGGTGAAGGTTGAAGTGGGGCCGCCCGCGAGGCCGCTGGAGGCAAGGTAAAAGATGCCCGACACCTGCTTCGTGGACCCCTGGGCGGTTGATGGCAAGGAGAGCCGAGCGAGCTTCTCGCCGGCGAAATAGGAAGCCTTCGAGCGATCCGCGACGATCATAAACGCGGTGGCCCCCGCAGGGGCGCTCGCCGCCGCGCTGGCGGCGGCACTCGCCGAAGCGGTGGCGCGGGTGGCGGTGGCTGGCGAGCCGTTCGCGACGGCGGTCGGCGATGCGGCGGCCGAAGGCGACTTCAAATCCTGTGGTATCGCGGGCGCGTTTTCGGCGAGCTTCGCGTCTTCGCGAATGAAGAACCACCAGCCTGCGGCTACGGCCACCACAACAATGAGACCGGCGACGATCACCTTGCCAATGAGCGTTCTTACGAGGAACAAGCGGATATCCTTCAATGATGTGTTGCAGAGGTGTGGG
>JAYUAG010000097.1:0-5781 GCA_043741475.1 Thermoflexaceae bacterium
GCGTTGATTTGTCTCTCCGGCGGCCGGGTGAATAATGACCGCGACTGGCACGCCGCTTATCGGGCCGGACGCGACGCTGGCCGCGAACCGGAGCTGGAGTACCGGTTTCCGCCGAACCTGGCGGTCAATCGTGATCTCAACCTCGAATTCAAGCGCTACATGAAGCACCCGGCCCTGCTGCGGGATCTTGCAAGGCTCCCGGCGCCCGCGCTCTTCGTCTACGGCGCAGACGATATCCGGCCCCCATGGCCCGTAGAACAAGTAGCGCAGTTGATTCCACGGGCGCAGTTCACGCTCATCGACGGAGCCGCCCACAACCTGTGGCTCACGCATGGCGCGGAACTGGGCAAGCGACTGACTGCCTTCCTGCGTTCCCCGGAACTGCCGTAAGACGAAGCCAAGGCCGGGCCTAGCGCTTACCGCCGAAAGCGACGCTTGAACCGCGCCCAAGCCCCCGGCGTCGTTGGCTCATACGCTATGTAGCGGTCGCGCCAGTAGTGGCCCCCGGGGCCAGCCTCGTTGCGCGCCGAGGACGATTTCGCGGGACGGACGATCGCGCCGACGAACCCGCCGACAAACACCACCACGCCTGCAAAAGCCGCCCAGATAAGGGGCGCCCACACGATCGAGAGCACGAACCCACCGATTACCGCGCCAGCGCCCGCGACCAAAAGCTTTGCCGGGTTAAGCCTCGCCAGGCTCGGCCGGGCCTTAGCGGTGGCGGGGTGGCTGGAGGCTGTTACGCGGCGACGTTCACGTGCGTCAGCAATCGACACCGGCTTGCGTTCGGGCTTCACGCCGCCGTCGGGAAGATCCTCGAGTTTCGCGAGGATCTCGTTTATTTCGCGTTCAATTCGGTCTGCCATGGCCGCACCCTCCACACTAGAGGATCCGCGATCGTTCGTCGATGGTGCGCTGGTGTTGGGTTCGTTCTTCTTTACACCCCTGCACGCTTGCTCGGGCCCGTTCGGCTCGATGCCGCCGCTCTCCGCGTGGTATCTTTGGAGTGTGCCTGCATTTCAGGTCGAGCTGGTCGCCCGCAACGCCCGCGATGAGTCGCGAGCGACGCCGCCAGTCTCCGCGCTGGTCGATAGCGGCTCGGAACTCACCTGGCTGCCCGAGCGATTGTTGCGGCAGGCCGGCACCCGATCGCGCAAGAGCCTCACCTTCCGCACTGCAACCGGAGAACTCGCCACGCGCGAGGTCGGCTTCGCGGTGCTTGCCGCCGAAGGGTTCGAGACCGCCGACGAGGTCGTCTTCGCGCTCGACGGCGACTCCACTCTCCTCGGCGTGAGGGACGCTCGAAGGGTTCGCTGTAGTGGTCGACCCCGTCAGCCACCGCTTCGTCAGCCGCGCGGTGCTCGTGACCGCGGGACTCCTCGTGACTGTTCTTGCCGCACTCGCCGTGGCATTCCGCGCTCCCTGACGTTCGCCATACGGGGATTTGTTGGCCGTCAGCTGCGATAAAGCGTCCCCACGGCCTGGAACCACGGTGGCTCGCCGGGCGTCGGGTTCGTACCCATCTCCATCCCGAGCTTCTTCATCACCGCGATCGAGGCGTGGTTGTCGTACTCGGTCGTCGCCACAACGCGTCGTACCCGCATCTCCGTAAACACGTAGTCGAGGACCGACCGCGCCGCTTCGAAGGCATAGCCGCGGCGCTGGTGCGCGGGCGCGACGCACCAGAAGAGGCCGAACTCCGGCTGCATGAGCCGGTCTGCTGTGCCGTCGCGCTGAAAGGCTTCGAGCACGCCGAAAGGGCCAAACGATGGTACCAGGCCGACGAGGCCAACGAGCTCGCCCGTCGCTTTCAGCTCGGCGCCACGTTCTCCGTAGGGCGGTTGGAACAGCCGGCCGAGCGCCGCGTAGTTCCGCACCGACCACTCCAACCACTCGCGCCGCTCCTCAAGCGGTGAGTCGCCGAACCCCGCACACATCATCTCGTGCACGGGCCTGAGGTCGGCCATGTCAAGCGGTCTTATGCGCAGGCGTTCCGTCTCGAGTACTGGCATCGCGGTCGTCATCTCTGGCTCCTCCGCACCATCGTACAGTGCCGATCCGAGCACTTTGCTCCCGTGGTTCGATTCGCGCACTCGCCCTACAATGATCTTTCGTGCGGAGGGGTCGCATAGTGGCCTAGTGCGGGCGCCTGCTAAGCGCTTACCGGGGGTAACTTCGGTCGAGAGTTCGAATCTCTCCCCCTCCGCCAGCCGGCCGTTAGCTTTTGGTGATTGGCCGTTGGCCGGGTCGCCTCAGCGCGTTGCTTTGACCTACGACGGCCGAATCGGGGAAAAGGATTCGATGAACAGCTCTGAAGTATTCGCCGAACCCACGGACGTGACCCTCGCGGGCGATAGCGCGTCCTCTGGACCCGCAAACGGCGGCAAGGCCGTGATGAAGTACTACCTCTGGACCGTCGGCTGCCAGATGAACCAGGCCGACAGCGAAAAGCTCGCCGCCGGCTTCGACCGCAGCGGCCTGAAGGCGGTCGATCGGCCGGAGCGTGCCGACATCATCGTGATCAACACCTGCAGCGTCCGCCAACACGCCGAGGACCGCGCCTACTCGAAGCTCGGACGTGTGCGGGAAATCAAGCAGGCTCGTCCTGGCCTCAAGATCGCGGTCATGGGCTGCATGGTCGGCCTCAAGACCGCCGACCTCGAAAAGCGCTTCCCATTCGTCGATGTCTTCGCCCGCCCGCAGCAATTCGAGCCGATCATGGAACTCCTTGGTGGCCCGCCGGAGGACCTTGGCGGCGAATTCTGGCCTTCGACCTTCGCCATCCCGGAGGGGCCGGCGGCGTACGTTCCTGTGGTCCACGGCTGCAACAAGTTCTGTACCTACTGCATCGTCCCCTACCGCCGTGGCCGCGAGAAGAGCCGCCCCATGGCGGACGTGGTCCGCGAAGTGGCCTACCTCGCTGCCAACGGCGTGCGCGAAGTGACCCTCCTCGGTCAGACCGTGGAAGCGTACGGCCACGACCTCTCCGAACAACCCGACCTCGGCGACCTGATGACCGAGCTCTCCGCGATCAAGAGCCTCCAGCGCATCCGTTTCCTCACCTCCTACCCGCGCGACATGACCCACCGCATTCTCGAGGCCGTGGCGCGGTTGCCGAAGGTGATGGAGTGCTTCTCGCTCCCGGTGCAGTCCGGGAGCGACGCGGTGCTAGATTCCATGCGCCGCGGCTACAGCAAGGCCGAGTACATCGACAAGATCCGTGAAGTGCGCGCCCTCATGCCCGCCGCCGGGGTCACCACGGACATCATCGTCGGCTACCCCGGAGAGACCGAAAGCGACTTCGAAGAGACGTGCGAAATCCTCGAGATGCTGTGCTTCGACAAGGTGCACGTCGCTGCCTACTCGCCACGGCCGGGGACGATCGCCTGGCGGAAGATGGAGGACGATGTCCCGGCCGCGGTGAAGAGCGCCCGTCTCCACCGCGTCGAAGAGATGGAGGCGCGCATCTCCTCGGAGATTAACGCCACCTACGCCGGTACCACCCAGGAGATCCTGGTCGAAGGCGTCCGCGGCGCCCAGCCTTTCGGCCGGACGCGGACAGGAAAGCTGGTCCACCTCGATCTACCTGCGCGCATCGGCAGCATGGTCGACGTCCGCATTGACCACGCCGGGCCGTTCTCTCTACGCGGGACGGTCGAAGACGCGCTCACGATGGTCTGAGCGCTGCGGGCTGCGCCGCCAATTGTGGTAAAGTTGAGGGGCAATGGCCATCTACAAGACCCGCACCCGAGTCCCCGCCAATCGTTGCCTCGTGCTCAACCTCCCGGAGGATGTGCTGCCCGGTGAGGTCGAAGTGACGGTGGCTCCGGTAGAGCCTCGACAGCCGGTCGTAGGCGCCCCTGCGGCCGAGTTGGTTGCGCATTGCGCTGAACGTGAACGTCTCGGATGGAGAGGCGCCGGCCGCAGCGCCGCCGAGGTCGAGGCCGCCATCAATGCCGAACGAGATTCCTGGGACTAACATGCCGGTCGGTTATGTGGATTCCTGCATCGCAATCTATCATGTCGAACGGGTCGCCCCGTGGGACGCGGTCGTTGGCCAGGCCCTGACGGAATTCCAGGGTGGGCTGGTCATCTCGGATCTCGTCCGAATGGAATGCCTGGTTGGTCCGTTAAGGGACGCGGACCGCGCCGCGCAGGCAGAGTACCGGGCGTTCTTCGATGCGGTAGTGTCCGTCAGCCTCGGTCATCGGGGAGATTTTCGAAACTGCCGCCCGGTTACGCGCCGAGTTCCGTCTGAAGACGCCGGACGCGATTCACCTTGCCTGCTCCGCCTTCCACGGCTGTGACGAATTCTGGACGAACGACCATCGCCTTGACCGCGCTTCAACCGCGGCCGGCATCCGCATCCGCCCTTTCGCCGCCCCAGACGCCTGATTCGCCGATTCGATCCGCGCGACGCCCTTCTCAGCACGCGGCTACAATCGTGCGATGGCGCTGATGCGGCGAAAGCGAATCCCCAGGCGAGCGCGCGAGAGCAGTTGGTCGTGCGCGACGGCACCCAGTTCGGGCGCCCCACGGCCACGCCTTCGCCTGGGCAAGCGAACCGTCGCCGCAGCTCGCTCTCCGTCGGAGGATTCGTCCCGGGTCTCACGCCGATCCTCATCGAGATGGGTCAGGAGCGCCAGGACCTCGACCGCCGCATCGCGCTCCATCTGATCACGGCGCGGGCCACGCTGGAGCTGCTGGGCGTGATGTAGCGATCGACGTTGGCTGCTGGCGGGCTCGAGCGTCAGTTTCCGGCCGGATCCGTCACGGCGGAACGTAATCGCGGGCAGCCCGCGGCCAGAGACGGCCGCGACTCCTGCTGCGCTGTCGTGCGCGGTGCGGCTGGCGTAGGCTTCGCGCACAAACCTCTCCGGGAGGGTCGTGACATGCAGGAGTTCAAGGGCCGCGTGGCGGTCGTAACCGGGTCGGCGAGCGGCATGGGTTTGGCCATGGCGACCCGATTCGCGAGCGAAGGCATGAAGGTGGTTATGGCCGACATCCACGAGGCGTCGCTCGAAGCGGCCGCCGCGAAGCTGCGGGCGACCGGCGCCACCGTCATCCCCCAGGTGACGAACGTGTCCCAAATCGCATCGGTCGAGGCGTTGGCGGAGCGCGCCTACGCAGAGTTCGGCGCCGTCAACATCCTTTGCAACAACGCCGGCGTCGTGGGGCCGGACGCGCCCTCGTGGGAACAATCGCTGGCGACCTGGGAGTGGCTACTGGGCGTGAACCTCTGGGGCGTGATCCACGGAATCAAGGCGTTCTTGCCCCGGATGATCGCCGGGGGCGAGGAAGGGCATGTCGTGAACACCGCCTCGATGGCCGGCGTGGTGATGGGCGGCATCGGCAGCTCGCCCTACGACGCGTCCAAGCACGCGGTCGTCGCCCTCACCGAGAGCCTCTACCGGGAGCTGGCGATTCGCGCGTCGAAGGTGAGCGCGTCTGTCCTCTGCCCGGGCGCGGTCAACACACCAATCTATGCGAACTCCGAGCGCGACCAACCGGAGAAGCCGGGCCCTGAACAGCGCCGCACCTTCGTCGGTGACCTGAGCGCCTTCCCCGACGTCTTCCCCCCGGAACGCGTCGCCGGCCAGGTGTTCGACGCGATCAACGAAGGTCGCTTCTACATCTTCGCCGCCCAGCCTGAGATGGGCGGCTGGATGAAGATGCGTCACGACCGCATGCTCGACGGCCGCAATCCGGCGGTACCGCGCCGTTCGCTCGCCCCGCGGACACAATAGCCGGGCCGCAGTGAACAGCACCCCTGGGCGGGTA
>JAYUAG010000098.1:0-5766 GCA_043741475.1 Thermoflexaceae bacterium
TATGGACGTTAACGCAAACGTCAAGGTATGGAGCGTCAGGGCGTCTGGACTGGTCAAGCCGCGAACCGTCCCAGCGCTTACTGACGTGCGCGCTACGGATGTCGTCACGGGTCGGGCGCGCCATGCATGGAGTCCAGACCGTGGGGTGAGGAGCGGAGAACCATCCCAGCGCTTACTGCCGTGCGCGCTACGGATGTCGTCACGGATGGAGCATCTGGGCTGGTCAAGCCGCGAACCATCCCAGCGCTTACTGCCGTGCGCGCTGCGGATTCCGTCACGGGTCGAGGGTCCATGGATTGAGCCCAGACGGTGAGGTGTGGAGAGCCGAGAACGTTCCCAGCGCTTACTGACGTGCTACGGATGCTGTCTGGGGCTAGGGGCGGTACGCTAGCCGGACGCCATCCCTCCGGAGCCACCATGACCACACCACGCACGACCTCGCAGAAGATCTGGGACAACCACCTCGTCCAGCGAGACGAGGGCAAGCCCGACCTCCTCTATATCGACCTCCACCTCGTCCACGAGGTCACCTCGCCCCAGGCCTTCGAGAGCCTGCGCATGGCCGGGCGTTCAGTGCGGCGGCCGAACCTCACACTGGCGACGGTCGACCACAACGTCCCCACGGCCGGCCGCGACCTGCCGTGGACGGACCCCCTCTCGGTGAGGCAGGTAGAGACGCTGCGCAAGAACACGCAGGACTTCGGCGTGCCCTACTTCGGCGTGGGCGATGTACGGCAGGGGATCGTGCATGTGATCGGCCCGGAACAGGGCCTCACGCAGCCGGGAATGACCATCGTCTGCGGCGACAGCCACACGTCGACGCACGGCGCGCTCGGGGCGCTAGCCTTCGGCATCGGTACCTCCGAGGTCGAGCACGTTCTCGCCACCCAGACCCTTCCCCAGGCGACGCCGAAGACGATGGCGGTCGAAGTTGAGGGCGAGCTTCACCCCGGCTGCACGGCAAAGGATGTGATTCTCAGTATCATCCGCAAGATCGGCGTCTCCGGCGGCGCCGGGCACGTGATCGAGTACCGGGGGAGCATCATCCGCGGCCTTTCGATGGAAGGACGGATGACCGTCTGCAACATGTCGATTGAAGGCGGCGCTCGCGCTGGGCTCGTGGCGCCCGACGAGACGACGTTCGCGTACGTCGAAGGCCGCCCTTACGCACCGAAGGGCGCCGCCTGGGAGCGCGCGCTCGACTCCTGGCGCGGCCTCGCCACGGACGAGGGCGCCGTGTTCGACGCGGTCGTGCGGCTCAACGGCGACGACATCGAGCCGTGTGTGACCTGGGGGACGACGCCCGCACAGAGCGTCCCCGTGACGGGGCGCATCCCCGACCCGGCCGACGCCGCCACCCCCCAGGCGAGCGAGTTGGCCGAGCGGTCGCTCACCTATATGGCGCTGAAGGCGGGGACCGCGATCCAGGACATCCCCATCGACCGCGTGTTCCTCGGCTCGTGCACGAATTCGCGTATCGAGGATCTGCGCGCGGCGGCCGAGGTCGTGCGTGGGAAGACCGTGGCGAAGACTGTGAAGGCGATGGTCGTGCCCGGCTCCGGACTGGTGAAAATCCAGGCCGAGCAGGAAGGCCTCGACCGTATCTTTCGCGAGGCCGGCTTCGACTGGCGGGACGCGGGCTGCTCGATGTGCCTGGGCATGAACCCGGACATCCTCATGCCCGGCGAGCGCTGCGCTTCGACCTCGAATCGCAACTTCGAGGGTCGCCAGGGCACGGGCGGCCGGACGCACCTCGTCAGCCCACAGATGGCGGCGGCCGCGGCGATCGCGGGTCACTTCGTGGACATTCGAACCTGGGGAGGTTGAACCACAAAGGTTGACTTCTTGTAGAGGAGAGAGATGGACAAGTTCGAGACCGTTAAGGGGAAGGCTTTGCCGCTCAATCGGGCGGATGTGGACACGGACCAGATCATCCCGGCGCAATATCTGAAGCGGATCGAGCGCACCGGGTTCGGCGAGTTCGCGTTCGAGACGTGGCGGCGCGACCCGGACTTTGTGGTCAACAACCACGACTACGACGGCGCGCCGGTGCTGCTGGCCGGGCCGAATTTCGGCTGCGGCTCTTCGCGCGAACACGCGCCCTGGGCGCTCGAAGGCATGGGCCTGAAGGCGATCATCGCCCCGAGCTTCGCCGACATCTTCCGCAACAACTGCGCCAAGATCGGGCTGCTCACCGTGGTACTGCCGCAAGCGGACGTGAACCACTTGATGGCGCGCGCTGAGGAAGCGCCCGGCTCGGAACTCGTCGTGGACCTGGAGACGCAGACGGTGTCCACGGCGGACGGGACGTTCGTGCGTAAGTTCGTCATCGACCCGTTCGTGAAGGACTGCCTGCTCAACGGGCTCGATGACATCGGGTTGACCCTGCTCAAACAGTCGGCGATCGAGGCGTTCGAAGCGAGCCGTGCGAACGACCTCTATCCGTCGCTTGCGGTGTAAGAAACGACTCCCTGTGAAGGGAGATGGGCTTGTCCCGTTCCCCCGCTACAATGGCCGGGTGGACGTCACCATCCTACTCTTCGCCTCCCTCGCCGAGGCTGCGCATACGCGACGGCTCTCCTTGCCGCACCAACCGGGCGACACGGTCGCGTCGGTGCGTGACCGGCTCCTCGTCCTTCACCCTGAAATCGAACGCTTCTGCCCGCGCGTTCTTTATGCGGTGAACGAAGAATACGCCCGCGAAGATGACGCCGTGCCCGCGGGCGCTACGGTCGCCCTTATCCCGCCCGTGTCTGGAGGCTGAGTCGTGCTTATCCGCGTCACCGAAGCCGAGCTGCGCACCGAGGAAGCGGTGGCGGCCGTGGCCTCCCCTGAAGCGGGCGCGATCAACGTCTTCCTGGGCGTCGTCCGCAACAACAACATTGGCCGCAACGTCAGCCACCTCGTCTATGAGGCGTACCCCTCCATGGCCGAGAAGGTGATGCGGGAAATCGCCGAGGAGGCGCGCGATCGTTTCAAGCTGCTCGATTGCGCTGTGCTCCACCGCACGGGCCGCCTCGAAGTGGGCGAGACGAGCCTCCTTATCACCGTCAGCTCCGGCCACCGCGCCGAGTCCTTCGAAGGCGGCCATTGGCTCGTGAACCAGGTCAAACAGCGCGTTCCGGTGTGGAAGAAGGAGGTCTGGGACAACGGCGAAGAGTGGGTGGAAGGCCCAGAATCACTCGGCGCGCAGCCGGCGGAGGCGCCGTGAGCAGCCATCCGCATTCCTTCAGCCGCTACTGCATGCAATGTGGCGAGCGTCTCATGTCGGCCGTGCCGGAAGGCGACACACGCCGGAGGCTGGTGTGTATGGACTGCGGCTTCGTCCACTACATCAATCCGCGGCCCGTCGCGGGAACGATCCCGGTGCGCGAAGACGGCGCCATCCTCCTGCTTCGTCGCGCGATCGACCCTCGCCGCGGGTTCTGGGTCTTCCCTGGCGGCTACATGGATGTCGGTGAGACGGCTGAGGAGGCCGCCGCCCGCGAGACGATGGAGGAAGCCCACCTCGAAGTGGCGGACCTGCGTCTCTCCGGTGTGTACACCCGCACTGAGCCAGGCGTCGTCGTGATCGTCTTCGAGGCCGTCGCCGTCGGCGAGGCCGAGGTCGGCGACGAAACCAGCGAGATCGGCTGGTTCGCGTCCCACGAGATCCCGTGGTCGGAGCTGGCCTTCGATTCGACGGAGAACGCGCTCCGCGATTGGGTCGCGCGCCGCGGCCTCGACCGGGCATGAGCGGCCTTACGTCGCGCTGCCGATTCGCCGATTATCCTGTTGTGTGATGAACCGTCCTCCGCTCCTTCGCGGCTACATCCATCTGGGCGCGGCGCTGGTCGCGCCGTTCGGCCTCGTCGTCCTGCTCATGCTCGCCCACAGCCCGCGTGGTTATGTGAGTGCGGCGATTTTCGGGGCGAGCCTTATCCTGCTGTTTAGCTCCAGCGCCAGCTACCACATCGTCCCCTGGGGCCGCCGCGCCAAGCGCTTCATGAAACGCGTGGACCATTCCGTCATCTTCGTGACCGTGGCAGGGCTGTTCACGCCGTTCTGCCTGCAGTCGATGGGCACGGCCTGGGGCATCACCATGCTTTCGCTGGCGTGGAGTTTCGCTGGCATTGGGGTCATCCTCAAGTCAGCCTTCCCGGACATCCGGCCGTGGCTCGGCGTCGGCTGTTACCTGGCCGCCGGCTGGCTCCCGATCATCGCCGCGCCGCAATTGGCCGGCCGCCTGCCTCCGGCCTCGATGGCGGCGCTTGCACTCGCCGGGGCGCTGTTCACGGCCGGCGGAGTGATCTATGCGGTCAAAAGGCCCAACCCGTTCCCGCGTGTCTTCGCCCACCACGAAATATTCCACGTGCTTGTGACGGCTGCGAGCGGGGCCGTCTATCTTGTTGTGGCGGTCGCCGTGCTCCCGGCTTGAGCTTCGCCGTCGTCATAGCCGCCGTGGCGGCAGATAGATCGTGAACTCCGTGAGCGGCTGGATCATCACGCTGTGCGGATGTTGTTGTTCCTCGCGATTGACCAGCCCGAGCCGCTTGAACAGGCCGATGTCTGCCTCGATCAGCCGGCCGCGCGTCAGCTGCAACCGTTTGTGCCAGACACGATAGCCCCCCAGCCGTCCATCGCGCCGGTAAAACGCGCCCTCCAGCGGATGCGTGAGCGTCACCTGTCCTGCCTCCAGATCGCTGAACCCGGCGATCTCGGTTACGGGCTCACCTGAGTCATCGAGGCGGAGTGTCATCGGCCCCCAATCGCTGTCAGCCTTGAGCGAGTAGCGGTCGTATCGCCCCGCCGCCCGGTCGTAGTGGCAGTCGAAGCGCATGTGCGCCCGGTGCCAGGGGAGTTTCCAGAGCCCCCTGGGGATGGCCACGGTCCACGAGTCGAGCGTCGTGCCGAAGAACCAGACGAAGCGGCGCCCGGACTGGCGGTCGACGACGTAGGCCCGGTAGTTGGTCTGACCGAAGCGAAAGCGCGGGAACGGCATCCGAGCAACGCGGAAGTCCCGGTCCATGAACGGCACCGCCGAGATCAGGGCGCGGCGTTCTCCGTTCGCGCCGTCGACCGTGTCGAGGTCGAACCGCTCGTGGACGTGCGGTCGCAGGCGCTCGGGCGGGATCGCGTAGGTGACGATCGCGAAATGCTCAAGCCCGGAGACGGCGTCGATCGCCCGCGGCCCACGCCGCGCGAGCAGCTCCTGCGTGAAGAGCCGGTCCGGCCGCGGTTCGACTGGGATCATCGGCGGAGTCTATCCCGCCGGTGACCACCCGTCGTTGCCTCGGACAGGCTACGTCCAGCCGTCCCAGCCGATCACGTCTTCGAGCGGGAGGCGCTTCGTCGGCCCGAAGTTCCCCATCGGCCAGCCGATCGGGATCATCGCGAACGTGGCCGCATCCGCCGGCACGCTGAGGAGCGTGTCTATCTCACTACCTCGGTGGCGTCAGCTTCACAGCCCGCGTCAGAACATGATCACGCTGCGGTTGACTTCGCCACCCTTGAGCGCGTCGTACGCCTCGTTAATCTCTTCGAGCTTGTAGCGGCGGGTGATGAGCTCGTCGATCTTGATCCGCTTCTGGCGGTAGAGCTCCATCAGCCAGGGCATGTCGTAGGTCTGGCGGGTGGAGCCGTAGAAGCTGCCGATGATTCCCTTTTCGCCCAGGAACGAGGTTCCCGCGTCCGGGAGCGTGAGCGACTCGGCCATGGGGAGCATGCCGACAATAACCGCCGTGCCGCCGCGCTTGACCATCGCGAAGGACTGCTGCGCCGTCTTCA
>JAYUAG010000099.1:0-5757 GCA_043741475.1 Thermoflexaceae bacterium
ATCGCGCCGGTGAGGTCAACCGAGTCGTGGTTGGAGGGCGCCGGAGAGGCGCCGACGAGGAACGGCAGGGTGGAAGTGATGGAGTTGGAGGGCCATACAATCGGGATGGCCCATGAGTTGATTCTCAGAAGCCTGGGGGATGATGTCCTTCCCGGATCGATCGGGAGGTCGTTTCCCTCTGAAGAGTCGCTGCCCGATGCCTTGCGGGGCATCTTCGGTAAGCCGGTCGATATTGTCGTCTTTGGCTATACCCATGAAGCGATGGTCGAAACTCACGGGGGAGTCCTCCTGGTGAATCCCGGCAGTCCGACTCTTATCAAGCAGCAAGTGAGGCTTGGCACTGTGGCGATCCTGGAACTCACGACTGAAAGTCGTGAGGCGCGGATAATCAACCTGGCTGAAATGTGAGGGACCAGGGGTGCGAAGTTACTCCGCCGCGTCGCGCCGTTTCAGGGCAACCCCGGAGCGGCTGGCCGTCTCGGTTGCCGGGTCCAGTTGCAAGCCCAGGCCATCCGCCAACCGGGTGAGATAGTTAAAAATCCCGACAATATGGGCGACTTCGAGGATGGCCTGATCATCGAATCCGAGGTCGCGGAGGGGCTTCCAGTCCGCTTCTACCATCCGAGTCGGCGTCTCGCTCAGTTTCTCCGCAACTGCGCAGAGGGCATAGTCGCGCGCGCTGAGCCCGGACGCGTCACGCCAGGAGCGATGCTTGATGGCCTCTGCCAGCTCCTTGGAGCCGTTCTCCACGCGCAGAAACTCTGCGTGCGACTGCGTTCAGTAATAGCAGTCCTGGGCAGCCGCAGCGACGCCGGCGACCATTTCCCGCTCCCGCCGCTCGAGCGCGCCCTCCTCGAACATCACCGCGGCGTAAAGGCGCCCAAAGTGGGGCGCGATCCGTGGATGGGCCGCCTGGAGCCTGCCCATGGCCGGGACAAAGCCGAACGTGTAGCCGGGCCCACTTGCCCCCGGTCCGCGGTCTGGAGCGATCGTCACCCAGGCCTCTGGAACGTTTTGCGCGTCGTCCATGCGTCACCTCGTCCGTTCGCAGTGGGAGTATATCGGAATCCGGGGTCGCCATTCCCCGCTACAGATTGGGCGACGCGCCTCAGGAGTGAGCGAGGTCCTCGTGAATCAGAGCGGCCACCTGTTCGCCCAGTTTGAGGCTGTAGTTCTGACCACGGTCTTCGGGATAGACCTGGGTCGTGTTGGCGAGGTAGAGGCCAGGCACGCCTGTGCGCAAGTCCGGGATCTGGCGGCTGTAGTTGGTCGTGATCACGGGCTGGCCGCCCGGGTCCTTGAACAGCCACAGCTGGCGCACCCAGGAGCGTTCGAAGTGCGGGTTGATTACCTCGATCCCGGGCAGATAGCTCTCGAACACAGCTTCGGCGTCCATCGAGAGCACCGGGTGATCCGGCCGGACGTAGTTCGAGAGATAGACCACGTGGTTGCCGCCATAGTCGGCCGGCGCCATGAAGTTCGTGTGCTCGACGCAGGCGACGAAGGGCAGGTCGTCGGCGATGCTCATCCAGTACATGTCGCTGAGGGGCCGGTCGAGGGCGAGGATGAGGCAAGTCGCCCATTGGTAGCGGACGCGGTCGAGCACCGCGGCGTAGTCGCTGGGGAGTGCGGGCGCGATCTTGCGGGTTATGATGTTCGGCGTCGTCATAAGGACGGCGTCGAAGGGGTGGGTCTCGCGGCCCGCGCGAATGCCGCTGACAACCCCGTCCTCCACAACGACCTCATCGACAGGCGCCGAGAGGTGGATTGTCGCGCCGGCCGCACGGACACGGTCCGCGAGCGCCTCGATGTACGTGTTGAAAGACCCTTCGAGATAGCCGAGCTGTTCTTTGCCGACCGCGCCGCCGGAACGTGAGGCGAAGCGCAGGTAGATCTTGCCCCAGAGCCAGGTCATACCCACTGTGTCGGCCTGGTCCGCGAACTTGCCGCGTAGGAGCGGCCCCCACACCCCCGCGAACGCCTTGCGGCCGACGGCGCGCTCCATCCAGCCGCGGGCGGTAACGGACTCGTATTTCTTCCAATTGTGCTGGCGGCGGAGCCAGAGGGCGGCTAGCCCGAGGCGGACGCGGCCGATGAAGGGAACGGCGGTGTACTTCACCAGGTCGACCGCGCTCACAAAGGGGTAAATGCGGCCGTTTCTGAGGATGGCGTTTCGCGGCTCGATCCAGCGCAGCTTTGGGCCGAGGCCCATCTCTTCGATGTAGCGGACGGCGGTGGTGTCGTTGGTGAAGAGGTGGTGGTAGAAGCATTCCAGGCGCTGGCCACCCACTTCGAAGGTCACCACCTGGCCGCCGACATCGGGGCGGCCTTCGAAGATCGTGACCGTGTGGCCCTTCTCCTGGAGCACGCGGGCGGCCGAGAGCCCAAGGACGCCGGCCCCCACGATGCCGACATTCATGGCCGTACCACGCCCGGTTCTTCAGCAACCCGCGCGCGCGTTATCCGGCCGAAGGAGATGCCGAAGCTCCAGAGGAAAATCAAGCCGAGGATGGTGGTGGGGATGAGGATGAAGGCGTGCGAGACGATCGAATACGCGCCCGCGGCGCCAGGCGCGACGCCGGCGCCGACGAGGACGATGCGCACCGCCCATTCGAAGGGCCCCGTACCGCCGAAGAACGTGGGTACGATGATCGCCAGGTTCGCGGCGGCGAGGAGGAGAGCGTACTCACCGTAGCCCACGCCGAGATGGAACCCCTGGCCGACCACGGCGTACGCGCTCGCTTCTAGCGCCCAGGCGCAGCCGCTAAAGAGCACGACGAGGCCGAGCGACCGCCAATCGTGGACGGAACGCAGGCTGCTGATGAGGGCGTCGGCCAGGTCTTCGGCCTTATGTTCGAAGCGCGCAGGGAGGACGCGCAAAAGCCGATGGATGACACGCTTCCCCCGCTCTTCGTTGTATGTGAGGACGTAGAAGCCGACGAGGGCGCCGACGAAGATGACCGACCCCACCGCCGCCAGGACCTTGAGCTTTGCATCTTCGAAGCCTACGACCGAGCCCGCGATCAGCAGCATGACGACGAGGATGCAGCCGTCGAAAAGGCGCTCCACGGCGATCGTGCCGAAGACAGCCATCTTGGAGACGCGTTCGCGGTCGCCGGTGACGTAGGCGCGGACGACCTCGCCAGCGCGTGCGGGAAGCAGGTTGTTCGCCATGTAGCCGATGATGGCGTAGGGGAAGATGCGGAGGGGACTGAGGGGCTTCACCGGACGCATGAGGACGGACCAACGCGCGCAACGGAACCCGATCGAGACGAGCAGCACGCCAAGGGCCGGGATCAGCCACCAGTAGTTCGCCTCGCCCAGGGCGTCGGCGAGCTTAGCCGGGTGTGTGGCCCGGAGGAACAGGGCGATGAGTACGGCGCTGATTGCGGCGCCGGCCCAGAAACGAAATGAACGCAACAAGGCGGGAAAACCACCCCCTGAAGGTCACGGTAGCGGGAACTGGCGCACGCGGCTGGCGCCACCCTCCACTATCCAGAGCTTACCATCGGGTGTCTCCACCATGCCGTAAGGGCGGCTTAACGGCTCGTCTTCGGGAGCGATCCGGCCGCGGACTTCGCCCGCACGGGAGTACACGCGCACTTCGTTGAGCAACGGCAGGCTGAGAGAGATGCGGCCGTCGCGCAGCACGCGGATGTAGGGCTTGTCATCGACGCCCTTGCCGCCCCAGCCATCGACCTTGAACTCGGACTGGTAGTTGCCCTGGGCATCAAGGACGACGACGCGGGCGTTGTACATGTCGGCGACGTAGACGCTGCCATCGGGGGCGATGGCGAGGCCCACGGGCTCGTCGAACTGGCCCGGGCCCGCGCCCTTCGAACCGATCGCGCGGATGAATTCGCCGCGGTCGGAGTAGATGACGATGCGGCCGTTGCCCGTGTCCGTCACCCAGAGCTGGCCCTTCGCATCGATGGCGATGTCGCGCGGACCGAAGAGGTCGTACGGACCCGGGGGCGCGGAGGTGTTGGCGGGCGGCTGACCGAAGATCACTTCGGTCGCCTTGAGGCTGCTGTCGTAGATGCGGATGCGCCAGCCGAAGGTGTCGGCGACGACGATCCGGCCGTCCGGGAGGATGCCGAGACCCCAGGGCTCGGATTGTTCGGCCGGGTCTGAGGCGTTGCGGCGGACATCGACGATGCCCAGCGAGTTACCGTTGCGGTCGAACTTCTGGAGCTTGCGCCGCTGATGGTCGATCACGTAGAGGTTGCCATCGGCATCCTGCTCGATGTCGCTGGGGCCGCCGAAGTTGCCGGGCTGGGTGCCGGGCCCCCCAAACGTTGGGCGACCCGCTTTGTCCGCGGTGGGCTTCGGCGGATCGACGGCGTGGGTGGAGAGCCGCCCGCTCACGCGGTCGAAGGCCGCGGGGAAATAGGCGGCGGCATCGACGGAGCCGCACGAGTTGCAGGCGCGGGTACCCTTCGCGCCCGCGATCTTGTCCGGGTCGTGGTCGCGCCAGAACAGGTACCAGGTGCGCACCCACCCGCCATGGACGACGCCGTCCGCCAGGGTCTTCCAGGTAGCGGGCCGGAAAGGGCCGCAGTCGCCGTACTGGGCGGTGCAGGCCTGGTCCTTGCGCACCTTCACGGCGTCCTTATAGCTCTCATTGAACCACCAGCGATGGGGATAGGGGCGCCCGGCGCCGTAGTAGCCCGGCTGGTTCTGCGCCATCCAGTCTTCGACGCGGCCGATGTTGCTGCGGTTCGCCAGCACAACGGCGAAGGGCTGATCCTCGCCCTGGCAGGAGCTGATGCCGACGGCGCCGTTCGTCAGGTCCGGGTAGGCGACACACTTGTAGTCGCGCAGGTACCACGCCCAGGGCCAGGCGAAGGAGTCGGTCGCGTCGACGGCGATGGGCAGGTACTTGCCCTTGCCCGAGGCCTCGGCGAGCCGGGAGATGTCGCCCATGATCTTGGGAATGTCGGGCGAACTCTGGGTGTAGATGAGCATGTCCTTGGGGATGTCGCCGCGCTGGAAGGAGGCCGCGTACATCGTCCGGACAGAGAAGAAGGCGAGCCCACCGATTACGGCCGCGAGGACGAACGCACCGGCAGCGCGACGCCCGTACGGCCCCGCCAGGTAGGCGATCGCGAAGGCAGCGCCGCAAGCGACGACGATTCGCACGACGTGATACACCGTGTCGTTCGGCAGGAGCACGAGGCTGAGCATGGCCGCGGCCGCGATCACGGCCGCCAGCGGCAACTCCTTGAAGAACTGCGGGCGGCGCGCGTGGGCGAAGACTGACTCCCAGGCGTGATTCACGGACCAGGCGGCGAGCAGGCAGACCGGCACCGCGAGGTGAGTGTTGTTCCACGGCATCTTCTCCGAGGTCCAGGAGAACACCAGCCACTGCGCCACCACCCAGAAGACGAGGAAGCGCGAGAAGGCGTTGCCACGGAAGACCGCCCAGAACGCGCCGAGCGCGGCCACAATCAGCGGCAGAAACTCGTAGGCGGGCATGAGGAGGTAGTAGTAGTACCAGGGCTGATCGCCGCGGAAACCGTTTGCCTGTTCGTTGCGCCAGTAGTCGATCGAGCCCCAGGGGCCGCTCACGAGGCCGTCGAGGTTCGTCCAGAAGGTCGTCATCAGGGTGAGGTAGATAGCGCCCGCGAGCCCGAAGCAGACCAGCCACATCTTCGGACGCCATTGCAGGCCGACGAAGGCCGAAGCGCTCGTCGTCAGCAGGAACAGCCCCGCGAGCGCAAGCCGGTCCTGGCCGGTGATGTTGCTGAGGAGGTG
>JAYUAG010000100.1:0-13290 GCA_043741475.1 Thermoflexaceae bacterium
TGCTCACAGGCGTGGCCGCGAGCGCCTTCATCGTCCCTCCGCCCGGCGGCATTGCATCGCTCACCCCGACGCCGACACCTGCGCCGCGGCTGACGGGCAACGCCACCGCCGACCGCTTCATCCGCCTCGCCGTCGACGGAGACTACCGCGCCCTCGCAGCGAGCTTCGACTTCTACCCGGAGCCGTGCGAGGCCAACCCCCAGGGGGTGGGCTCGAAGCCCCGCTGCCCGGCCGGCGTGCCCGATGGCGGCACGGTGCAGGGTGCGCGCCTCACCGCCTGCGAGCGTGCCTATGTGCCAACAACGGCCGCCCTCGAGAAGCTGCTGCAAACGTACTTCGTCTTCCCTCATCAGCTCTACGCGGTCTTCCGCACGGATGGAAGCCTGTATTTGAACTTCGTGCCGACAGGCGAGACGGCGATCGTCCTCGGCGACCCGAAATTCGAGGCGGCGCTGGTCATTTACGTCTCCGGCGCGAGGATCACCGGCATGCGCCCGGGCTGCGGCGAATCACCTGCGGCGGTGACGAAGGACGTCCCCGCGAGCGCGTTCCTCATTCTGGCGCCACCGTAGTTCCTCGCGCGCGTCCCGGCCGCGTGCCTGGTGGGTCGCAATTCGTTGGGCTTCACCTCGTGCGTTAGCTCGGGGGCGGGGTCACGATGTCACCGCGCTGAATCGCGGCAAGACGGCCACCAGCGCCACGGTGGACTACCACAACGGCGCGAACGTCGGCCGATCGCTCGGGCTCACGTCCCGCTAAGGCGCGGGCGGCTCGCCCTTGAACACGTGCTCGCGGTAGTAACGAAGTTCCGCGATCGATTCGCGGATATCGTCGAGGGCGCGATGCGACTCCTTCTTGCGATAGATCGGGAGCGCCGGGTACCAGCGCTTCACCAGCTCCTTCACCGTGGACACATCGACGATGCGGTAGTGAAGGAACGCGTCGACGGCGGGCATGTACTTCGCCAGGAAACGCCGGTCGACGTAAACGGAGTTGCCGCAGAGCGGAGAAGCGCCCTTCGCCGAATGCGCTTCGAGGAAGGCAAGCGTGGCTGCTTCCGCCTCGGCCAGCGTAACCGCGGAGGCGCGGACGGCGCGCGTGAGCCCCGACTTACCGTGGTGCTCGACGTTCCAGGCGTCCATGGCGGCAAGGACGGATTCGGGCTGGTGGAGGACGAGATGCGGCCCCTCCGCGATTTCGTTGAGTTCGCCGTCGGTGAGGATGAGCGCGATCTCGAGGATGCCGCAGGTCTCCGGGTCGAGGCCGGACATCTCCATATCGATCCAGACGAGGGGCGCGATCGACTTGGGCTCGTCCGGCGTCTGTGTTGCGCCACCCTCATCACTCATCACTCGCAACTCATCAGTTCAGAGCGCCATGCTCGCCGGGTTCTCCAGCAGGCCCTGGACTTCCTTGATGAAGCGCGCGCCCTCGGCGCCATCGGAGACGCGATGGTCGGCGCTCAGGGCGATCTTCATCACCTGGCGGGCGACCACCTGACCTTCGCGAACGACGGCCGCCGCCATCACCGACCCAACGCCGAGGATCGACGCCTGTGGAGGCTTAATGATGCCGATGAGCGTCTCCACGCCGAAGGCGCCCAGGTTCGTGACGCTGAAGGTGCCCGCGCTCAGCTCGTCCGCCTTGAGGTGGCCGCTCTTCGCGCGGGCGAAGAGGTCCTTTGCCTCCGAGGCGATCGTCCCCAGCGACTTGCTCCCGCAATCGAGGATGCAGGGCGCGATCAACCCCTCGTCTAGCGCGATCGCGATGTCGATGTTGATCTGCGTAAACACGCGCACGCCCGCGTCGGTGAACTCGGCGTTGAACTTCGGGTGGCGCTGGAGCGCGACCGCGAGGGCCTTCACCACGAGATCGTTGATGCTGACGCGTTGCGCGTCGGTGGCGCTCGCGTTGGCGCGTTCGCGGAAGGCGAGCGCCTCGGTCATGTCCACATCGACGGTGAGGTAGTAGCAGGGCTGGTTCCGTTTCGACATGAGCATGCGGCGGGCGATCGCCTGGCGCATGCGGCTGAGGGGCTGCAGTTCGAACGGCGCCGCCGCGGCCCCGGCGGGAGCACCCGCTGCTGGCGCGAGACGGGGCGCGTGTACCTGCGCCGGTACGGGGGGCGCCGCGCTGGGTTTTTTCCCCTGGATCGCGGCCTCAACGTCGCGCCGGAGGATCCGGCCATCGGGGCCGCTCCCGGCGAGCGTCGCCGGGTCGATGCCCGCATCTTCGGCGATGCGGCGGGCGACCGGCGAGATGCGCACCCGGCCATCGGCCGAAGCCGCGTTCTCTTCTGACGGCGGAGTTGCGGCCGGGGCGGCTGTCGCGACCACTTCAGATTGCACGACCGGGGGCTCTGCGGACTCGCTCGGCGCGGCGGTGGACGGCGCCGCGGCCTCAATCTTACGCGTTGCCACCTCCGGCCGGGGCATCCGCTCCGGCGCGGCGACCTCTTCTCCGGGGTCGCCCAGGATCGCGATCACCTGGCCAACGGGGACGGTCTCGCCTTCCTCCACGACGTGCTGACGGAGGACGCCTCCTTCGAACGCTTCCAGCTCGACTGTCGCCTTGTCCGTTTCGATTTCCGCGAGGATGTCGCCGCGCTTGACCTCGTCGCCCACCTGCTTGAGCCAGCGGACGAGCGTCCCTTCGGTCATGTCCGCGCCCATCTGGGGCATGATCACGTCGATCGCCAAGGTGGCCTCCTCCAGCCGCTAGAGCATCGCCAGGACGGCTTCGACGACATCCTCTTCGGAGGGCAGCGCCGCAAACTCCAGGTTGCGATTATAGGGGAGAGGCACGTCTTTCCCGCAGACACGCGCGACGGGCGCGTCAAGGTAGTCGAAGGCGCGTTCCATTATTTGTGCACTCAGTTCGCCCGCGAAGCCGCCGAACTTCCAGTCGTCCTCGATGATCACGGCGCGATTCGTCTTCTTGACGGAGGCGATAACGGTGTCGATGTCGAGCGGCCGGAGCGTGCGGAGGTCGATAACCTCGGCGCTGATTTTCTCCTGTTGTTGGAGCATGTCGGCCGCGCGGATGGCCTGCCAGACGCTGCCGCTATAGCCCACGAGCGTGACATCCGTGCCTTCGCGCAACACGTTCGCCTCGCCGAATTCGATCAGGTAGTCCGGGTCGTCAGGCACCTCGCCCTTCATCCCGTAAAGGGCGGTGTGCTCGATGAAGATCGTGGTGTTGTCGTCGCGGAAGGCGCGCTTGAGCAGGCCCTTGGCGTCTGCCGCGGTCGAAGGGCACGCCACCTTCAGCCCAGGGAAGTGGGCATACAGCCCTTCGAGGCTGTGACTATGGGTCGCCGCGAGCTGGCTGCCGCCGCCGCTCGCCATGCGGATAACGAGCGGGACGTTGATCTGGCCGTTCGACATGTAGTAGAGCTTCGCGGCGCTGTTCACGATCTGGTCGAGCGCGAGGAAGCTGAAGTTGATCGTCATCAGCTCGACCATCGGACGCAGCCCGCCCATGGCGGCGCCGATGCCTGCCCCCACGATGCCAGATTCGGCGATCGGTGTGTCGCGCACCCGCTCCTCTCCGAATTCATCCAGCAGCCCTTTCGTGACTGCATACGAGCCGCCGTAGGCGCCGATGTCTTCGCCCATGAGGAAGACGCGAGGGTCGCGGATCATCTCTTCGCGGAGGGCCTCTCGCAGGGCGTCGCGGTAGCGCAGCTCAGTCATCGGACGGCTCCTTCGTGACGTGGTCGAAGAGCGTATCGAGGCCCGGCTCAGGGCTCGCTTCGGCAAAGGCGACGGCGTCGTCGACATCGCGCTCGACGCGCGCGGTGATCTCCGCGACGCCGTGTTCGTCCAGCAGCCCGCGGCCGAGCATGTGCTGCTTGAGGCGCTCGATGCAGTCGCGCCGTCGAGCCTCTTCGATCTCTTCCTTGAGGCGGTAGAGTTCCGGGTCCGCCATCGAGTGACCGCGGTAGCGGTAGGTCATCGCCTCAATGAAGTAGGGGCCATTTCCGGCGCGGCAGTGCGCGCCGGCCTTCTTCGTCGCCTCGTACACAGCGAGCACGTCCATGCCATCAACGGTCACCGCGGGCATGTTGTAGGCCGCCGCGAGCTTCGGGATCTGGGTGGAGAGCGATTCGCCGAAGGGCACGCCCATGCCGTAGAGGTTGTTTTCGCAGAAGAAAATGACGGGCGTCTGCCAGAGGACGGCCATGTTCAGGGACTCGTGGAACTCGCCCTCGCCCACACTGCCGTCGCCGAAAACACAGAGTGCAAGCGAGTCCTTCTTCTGCATCTTCGCCGCCAGGCCGAGGCCGACGGCGAGGGGAAGGTGGGCGGCGACGATCGCGTAACCGCCGAGGAAGCCCTTCGAGGCGTCGTAGAGGTGCATCGAACCGCCACGACCGGCGGAGAGCCCATCGACCTTGCCGAAGAGCTCGGCCATGATCCGTTTCGGGTCGAGCCCACGGGCGATGGCGTGGCCGTGGTCGCGGTAGTGGGTGACGATCTTGTCGTCGTCACGGAGGGTGGCGAACGCGCCCACGGCGCAGGCCTCCTGGCCGGTGTACAGGTGGAGGAAGCCCCGCACCTTGCCGCGCGTGTACATCTCGCCGCACTTCTCTTCAAAGCGGCGGATCAGCATGAGCTGGTAGAGGAAGACGCCCAGCTGCTCGGCGCCGAGGTCAGGTGGCGCGTCGATCGTGGTCACCGCGTCGGTCACATCCATGCTCCTCACGTCGGCCGGGGAACCGAGCGGCCATAGTCTCGGTCTAGATTACCATAGTCTTCGTCTGTGGCTCGTTCCGAGCGATGGACGTCTCCGATTCTGCCTGAAGGCGGCGACTATGGCATCCGCGGGCAGTTGCTCTCCATCCGTCCGAACCGCGACGGTCACGGAGCGGGCTGCGTCACGCGGCCGCCAGGCTCGGCCGGCTGAGTCCCTCCGTTGGTCGCAGCGGCGCGTTTGCTCACGTGGGCGTTGGCGATGGCGCCGTAGGAGCCTGGTGCGGCGCGCGGGCGATTCGTGCGATACTTGCTTCCGAGGGCTCCCCATGAAATCCAAGATCCAGCGCATCGTGTACGAACAGGACTGGTCGGACCCGGACAAAATGCTCGCCGAAATCGAGGCGGAGCGGGCCGAACGGAAGCGTCTGGAAGAGGGGGCGAACGCGGCCTACGAGCGGATGGTGAAGCGGATCACGGAGAGCAACGTGGAAAAGGCGGCTGCGAACCTGGTCAGTCCCGTGGAGGGGGCGGCTACGGTGGCGCCGCGGTCGAGACGCCGGCGTCTGGCGCCGCCCGCTTCGACCCCCACGCCGACCGGCTGATTCGGAGAGGGCGCAGCGGCTTGAGCCGTCGCAGCAAGGTACAGCGCTAGACCGGCTGGCTTCTGGCTTGTCACGTCCGCCCGCGGGCACGGTGGCCCGCGACTACCCGGGCGTGTGGCTGCGGAGGAAGGCGCGGACGGTCGCGACGGTGTCCGGGCGCTGTTCAGGCTGGTTCCAGGGGCCTTCGACGTAGCTCGCGTTCGGCGCAATCTCGGAAATCAGCCGGGCGATGCCCGTGGGGTGGAAGGGGTCCGCGCCGGGAAGCACGAGGAGCGGCCGGGGGCAGGCGCGCATCCACTCTTCCGAGACCGTGAAGAAGGGCGGGTTGTCCGGCCAGATGGCGTCGCGGAAGCGCACGATGAGAGCGATATAGCTTTCGCGTTGCATCTGGCCCATTTGCTCGCGGAAAGCGGCATCGGCGGCGATGTGGGGGGCGAACGGGCCGGCGCCGTTGTTCGCAACGAAGAGCGGGTTCTTCACCGCAGACTCGGCGATCGCGCCCATCCCTTCCGCGCGGGCGAGGCGCATGGTCTCGTTGAACATCGCGTAGAAGGTCGCGGGCGAGTTGGTCGCATCGAGGCCGACCGGGTTCTGGCAGACCGCCGATGTGACGCGCTCCGGCGTGGTCGCGATCAGGTTCCAGGCGTGAGCACAGCCGATACAGCCACCCATGACGTGCGCTGCGGGCACACCGGCGGCATCGAGGACAGCGAGCTGGTCGGCCGCGGCTTCCGCCCACGACCAGGCGGTGGCAGGCGCGAAGCTCTGGCCGGCGTGGCGTTGGTCCATCCCGATCACCATGAACTCGTCGCTCAGCTCCTTGATCGGGTTAAAGGGGCTGCGCTCCCAGAACGCAATCTCGCTGCTGACGCCGCCGGGTGCGATGAGCAGGAGCGGGTAGCCGCTGCCCGAGACCTCGTAGTGGATGACGGCGCCGTCGGGCCGGGTGATGGTGGGCATGGGGCCTCCTGGACGAGAAACGTGACCGCGGATGGTACGCCACCAGCGGGCCGGGGTGAAAATCCTGGCGCGCGGGCGTAGGATGCGGCCAACACAGCTTCGAAGAAGGAGCACCCCCCATGGTTATGGCGCCTGAACGGCCAGCGGTCACGCTGGAGAACCTGGATATCTGCGACACCGAGCTCTACGTGAAGTATGGCTACCCATGGGAAGCGTGGGATCTCCTGCGCAAGGAGGCGCCCGTCTTCTGGTACGAGCGCCCGGGATACGAGCCGTTCTGGGCGATAACGAAGCACGAAGATATCGGCTGGATCTCGCGCAACCCTGACATCTTCTCCAACGCCCAGAGGCTGCGGCTCTCTGACCTCGACGCGATCGAGATCGGCCAGCGTTCGCGCCAGCGGTCGGCGAAGCGCTACGGCCACGGCCTCGACGATCCGCCGGACCTGGTCTTCATGGATCCGCCCCAGCACCGCGACTATCGTCGCCTGACGAGCCCCAAGTTCACGCCGCGCGCCATGATGCAGCTGGAGCCGCACTTCGAGGAGATGGCGAAGATCTACGTCGGCTCCTTCGCGAAGGTGCTTGCGGACGGGCTGCCAGATGGGGAATCGGTCGACTTCGTGCACGAACTCGCGTGCAAGCTTCCGGTCGCGGCGATCTGTGAGATGGCCGAGATCCCGCGCGACGACTGGGAGAAGATCTTTCACTGGACCGAAGTGCTCGTCGGCTCAGGCGACCCCGAATACCAGGTCGAGGGCGAGACGCGCGAAGAGACCGTGCGCCGCAACAGCCGCGAGTGGGACATCTACACGAGCAACCTTATCGAGCAGCGACGCGATGCCGGGGCCACAGGCCACGACCTGATCAGCATGCTCGTCCGCGCGGAGATCGATGGTGAGCAGCTGACGCACCGCGAGCTGCTCTCGTACATCAACCTGTTGCTCGCGGCCGGCAATGAGACCACGCGCAACGCGCTGACCGGCGGCGTGAAGGCGCTGCTCGAACACCCCGGCGAGCTGCGGCGGCTGCAGGCGAATCCCGAGCTGGTCGAATCGGCGGTCGAGGAGATCCTCCGATGGACCTCGATCGTCATCCAGTTCGCCCGCACAGCGATCCAGGACACCGAGATCCGCGGCCAGAAGATCCGCAAAGGCGAGACCGTGGGCATGTGGTACCCCTCGGCCAACCGCGACGAAGACGTCTTCCCGGACCCCTACACGTTCGATGTCGCCCGCGACCCGAACCCGCACTACGCCTTCGGCGGCTACGGCGAGCACTTCTGCCTTGGGGCGAACCTGGCGCGTTGGGAGCTGCGGGTGATGTTCAAGGAGCTGTTGCCGTTGCTGGGGAAGATGGAGCTCGCCGGCCCCGCCGAACTCGTCGCCCAGAGCCTCCACGTCGGGGGTATCAAGCGGCTGCCGGTGCGCGTGCGGCGGTAGCAGCATCGCGGCCATCGCTGCCCGCCGGTGAAATCGACGCCGATCCCGTCGCTCCCGGCGCCACTCGTCCGTCCGCGACCACAGCGGGTCGCGGCTACCAGGTTCACAAAGCGGAACGGCCATCGCGGCCCCCGAAGAATCATGTCAACGAAAGGTCCGAACGATGCAGACCGTCACCATCGGTAACGTGGAAATCACGCCACTCCAGGACGCAGCCGTCCTGATGGATCCGCGGCTGTTCCTGCCCCAACACGCGGACCAGTTCCTCGAAGAGTACAAGGACCAGATCGTCGACCCGCGCGGCCTCTTCCAGATGAGTATCACCTGCTTCCTTATCCGCTCCGCGGGGAAGAACGTGCTCGTCGACACGGGCCTCGGGCCCCGGCGCCGGCCGAACTTCCCCGTTGGGAACCTTGACATGCGGCTCAAGGAAGCCGGCCTCAAACCCGCGGACATTGACCTGGTGATCCATACCCACCTTCACATCGACCACACGGGCTGGAACACGATCGAAGGCAAGGATGGCAAGCCGGAGATCTACTTCACGAAGGCCAAGCACCTGATCCAGCAGGTCGAGTGGGACTACTGGATGCAGCCGCGCTTCATGGACAACCCGGCGCACCCCCACCTCGCCGATACGGTGGCGCCGCTGGAAAACACGGGCCGCATCCAGTTCGTCCACGGCGAACAGGCGGTCGACGAGAACCTGGTCTTCGTCTCCAGTCCGGGCCACACGCCCGGACACGTCTGCGTGGGCATCCAGTCCGCCGGAGAGAAGGGCATCATCGTTGGCGATGCGAGCCACCACCCGGCGCAGCTGGACCACCCGGACTGGTCGCCCGGCTTTGATGCTGACCCTACGGTCTCCGCGAAGACGCGCGAGCGTCTGTTTGAAGACGCGATCAAAGGGAAGTCACGCTGGCTCGCCGGCCACTGGCCGTACCCCGGCATCGGGCAGATCAGGAGGGTAAAGGGGCGGCGGGTGTTCCGGGCGCTGTAGGAGCGGCGTTGACGAAACGCCGGGTCGGCGGGTTCGCTACACTGGGTTCACTAACCTTCCCCAGGAGTCTCCATGGCCGTCGAGGTCAAATGGTTCGCCACGCTGGTCAAGCGCACGAAATCGAAGAAGGCGCTCACGACGGTCGAGTGGCTCGATGGCCTCACGCCACTCGCCGTCTTCACCGCCGAAGGCTTTAGCGCAACCGACGCCGAGCATGTCCTCGTGCTCATCAACGACGCGCAGGCGGAGCCCCAGTCACCGCTCAAGGACGGCGACCGCCTCGAATTCATGGTCAGCATCCAGGGGGGCTGATGTACCGCGAACTGACAGCGGCCGACCACCGTCGCGTCCTCGGCATCGAGGAAGCGGAGGTGCCGGACCTGCTCCTGTTGCTGGGTATCTTCGATGTGCACGCCGGCGGCGAGCGCTTCGCCGCCTACCTCGAAGCGCCGCGCCGTCTCAAGCGTTTCCCCGCCTACCTGGCAAAAGCGGGCGGCCTGAAGGTCGCGCTCGCAGCCGCGCTCGGCAGCCCCATGGCGGCGATGCACGTCCACACGTTCTGTGCTGCAGGGACGCCGGCGGTCGTCCAGCTCGGCTGGTTCGGCGCCTTGCAGCCGGGTATGGCCTTCGGGGATGTCGTCGTCCCGCGCCACGCCGAGCGCCAGGATGGCACGAGCGACTGGTATCTCCCGAAGGGCATCCTCGCCGATGCGACGCCCGCGCTCGCGTCCGCGATTACTGCCGCGCTCCGGACACGAGACATCCCCGTTTCCGAACACGCGATCTTCAGCACCCCCGCGCTGCTCGCTGAATCGCGCGAGGTGATCGCTGACTGGAGCCGCCACGGCTGGCAGGGCGTCGATATGGAGACGGCGGCTACGTTCGCCGTCGCCAAGTCGCTCGGCGCCCAACGCGCGGCGGCGCTCATCCGCTTCGATGACCTCATCGCGGAAGAAGACAGCATGGCAGCGGCGATGCCCGCTGAGCGGCTGGCGTTCCTCCGCGCCCGCGAGCGCGAGGTGGTCGAGGCCGTCGTCGAGGCGGCGGCGGGCCTGAGGACTAAGGACTAAGGACTGCGTTACCATCATCGTATGACCTCAGCATCAACTTCCTCCCCAACCTCGCCCCGGCCCACGCACGAACCGCGCGTCGCCGTCCTCAAGACAAGCCCGGGAACCGTGCTCGACGACTTCGGGCGGGTGATGGACCTGGCCGGGTTCCGCGAGCACCTACCCGCCGACCACGAGACCTTGCTCAAGGTAAACATCAGCTGGCAGCACTACTATCCCGGCTGCAGCACCAGCCCCTGGCAACTCGACGGCGCCACACGGGCGCTCAAGGGCGCCGGGTACGACCCAATCATCCCGGTCCAGAACGGCACCGTCGTCGTCGATAGCCACGAAGGCGAACGCGGGAACAAGCACGACCGCGTCTTCGCCCGGCACGGCCTGAGCCCGGTGCACCTGCAAGACCCGGGCGCCCGCTGGGTGCCCTACGCGCCGCGGGGCAAGATGCTCGTGCTCGACAAGATCTTCCCTGACGGCATCGAGATCCCGGAGATGTTTCTTGACACGAACATCATCCACCTGCCTACGCTCAAGACGCACGTCTTCACGACGATGACCGGCGCGATGAAGAACGCGTTCGGCGGGCTCCTCAACAACCGGCGCCACTGGACCCACTCCGTCATCCACGAGACGCTGGTCGACCTCCTGCGCATCCAGCAGGAGATCCACAGCGGCATCTTCGCCGTGATGGATGGGACGATCGCCGGCGACGGACCCGGCCCGCGCGCGATGCGCCCCCACGAGAAGAACATCATCCTCGCGAGTTCGGACCAGGTGTCGATTGACGCGATCGCCGCGAAGCTCATGGGCCTCGACCCGATGGCGATCCCGTTCATCCGCCTTGCCCACGAAGCGGGCCTCGGCGTCGGCGACCCGGCCGAGATCAAGGTGGAGGGGATCGACATCTCGGACATTAACTTCCACTTCCGTGCAGACGAAGACACGTTCGCGAGCTGGGGCCAGAAGCAAATCTACTGGGGCAAACTGCATCGCTTCGAGAAGGCGCTTCTGCGCACGCCGATTGTGCCCTGGAGTTTCTTCGCTTCGAACCTCTATCACAACAAATACTGGTATCCGCTCCAGGGCAAGCGCCGCATCGCAAAGATGTTGGAGACAGATTGGGGCAAGCTCTTCAAGAGCTATTGAAGCTGGAGCGAGCGGCGCGGCTTGTCGCCTATACTTGCGGGCAATGATCGGATGGTGGGATCGGGCACGTAACCGACGCGGCGGCGGACTGCTCGCGCTCCTCGTTTTGGTGCTCGTCGCGGGCGCCACGCTGTTCTCGGCGGTCGCCCTGGTCATCATCTGGGCGCTTGGTGGCCTGGACACGGAGGGTGGCAACCTCGACTGGTCTGTGGTCGCAGGAACCGCCGCGGTGGTCTCGGCTTTTGCTGCGCTGGTAACAGCAGCGGCACTCGGGCTCGCTGCGGTCGAGTTCGATCGTCAGGCGGCCGCGCGCGAGGCGGAGGTCCGGCGTGACCGGATCAGCCGCTGGCCCTACATCCGGGCCGACATCGGTTTTGCGGATTATCTCCACCAGCCCGGGTTCGTGCCCCCAGTTGTTGGTCACATCTATTCGCTCGACGAACTCGGAGTGTCCCCAGCAACCCTAACCGAACTGAGTCGCACCATCCCGCCGCCAGTGAGCGGAGGCCACCCACTGGTGGCCTGGTTCACGAATCTTCAATCGCAGCCGCTTGGCATCGCCACTCGGATCGTGGCGACGATCCAATTGGAGTACCGGGCGGACGGGCGCGACCCGCGAGGATCCCAATCGATCGCAGTCGAACTCGGGCTGGCGTACCTCGGTCCGGGCCAGACAACCGCCGTCCAGCTGCTCGTGATCCCCTCTGGCGCGGAGATCGCAGCCTACCTGGCATCGGTCAACTACGAGGACATCTTTGGTGGAGTGTCGGAGGACACTCACGGAGCGCTGGAGGTCGTGTATAGTCAGGGAGAGGTTCGCAATGAGCGCAAAGCACGACGATACGATCCGGAAGACCAAACTTCGGTACGAAGTGTCCGGCGTGACGGTCAAGGTGCGTCCCCTCACGGACGCCGAGAAGAGTCGCCCAAGTCGACTGGATGGCGCGTGGCCGGCGTCAACCGTCGCGCCCCCGAAGAAACGCTAGTTCGAAACGCTCGGCGTGCCATTCGCCATCCAATCGGCCCCGGCGGTGGCGGCACGCCCCGGTGCGCCGCGGCGACGCCACAGCTCCAGGTTCAGGCTCTCTTCACCCTTCCGCATGGTCCAGTTGTGGTTCGAACGCAGCACCGGCTTCCTCACCGGCGAGAGCGCGCGCAACAGCGGCTTGTCGGCCGTTATCCGCCAGTCGTAGGTAATAACGACGTACGCGCCATCCTGGCGGAACGTCCATTCGCCGCGTCCGCTGAGGTCACCCTTCGCCTCGAGAGCGAACCCGACCGGCTTGTTACCTCCACGATCTCGAAGTCGAAGCGGATGGTGTACGGCAGCCAGCCGCGGGCCCGCAGCCCGAACTTCGCGCCGACTCCGTCGCTGTCGCCCGCTTCGATCTGCCAGACGGCCCGATACGTCGACGGCCACCAGCGAGCGATTCGCCGTCGAAGACGATGTCTCACACGTCAGTCGTGGCGCCAGGCACACGCCAGCGGTCCACAAAGTGGTAGTCGTTCGTGGTCATGCAGGGGCGATCCTCGTACGGCCGCGGCGAGGATGCGAGTCACCTGGACGGGGACAAGGGGCACGTCCCCGCCCAGGCTGGAGGGGCGTCACACCGTGACGATGTCTTTGTTCAACGGCCCGAGAATGGCGAGCAGTTCGTTCTTCTCGGCCGTGGGGACCTTGAGTTTGTCGAGCGACTTCACGAGGTCCTCGACGAGCGCGTCAAAGTCGGCCTTCGCGATCTTGAGACCCGCGTGCGTCGTCTTCATGTCGCGACCCGTGTACTTCTCGGGCCCGCCGGTGGCGTTGCTCACCTGCTCGACCAGAAGGCGATTGAGCTTCTTCAGGTCGGTGGTGGCGAAGAACTTGTTGATGCGCGTGTCGGCGGCGACGTTGACGAGGAAGTCGTCAATCACCGCCTGGATGGCCGCACCCTTGCCGAGGCGCTCATAGAGCGTCTTCGTGCCGGCCGCTACCGTCGGCGTGGCCTTGGCGTCATCATCGTCGCCGCAGCCGACGAGGATGAAGGCGCCACCGAAGACGGCGATGCCGCCAGCGGTCTTGAGGAAACCCCGCCGGCCCATCGGCCGCCGGGTAATCGTGTCGTTCTGGTCCAATCCGTGCCTCCCGAGCGTGTTGCTCAACACGCCATACGCCCGAAAACGATCGCCTGATCACGGTTGTGGCGTGCAATGGTTACGCAGCAATGATTTCTTCAGAGTGGGAGCGTCACGCCGTCAGGTACGTGTCCGGGCCGGAGTCGGGGAGGAAGCGCAACCGCCGGTTCTTGAGGTCGAGTTCGATACCCAGGTTTTCCATTGGAATCGCTCCCAACAGGGGGCGACAGCCACGTGCCAGTTCAATGCAGTCCACGGTGG
>JAYUAG010000101.1:0-5750 GCA_043741475.1 Thermoflexaceae bacterium
AGCATGGCGCACGCCGTGGATTTGACCTCCAGCTCACCATCGACCCGGCCGTCCAGGCGGCGGCGGCGAAGGCGCTCGGCAGCCGCAAGGGAGCGGTCGTCGCGCTCGACCCGCACACCGGGGACGTGCTGGCGATGGTGAGCGTCCCCACCTATGACCCGGGGGGACTTGCCGTAGCTGGCGAAGCGCTGCTCAGGGACGATAACTCTCCTCTCCTGAACCGCGCCACCCAGGGGCTCTATCCTCCTGGGTCGACCTTCAAGACGGTAACGGCGGCCTCGGCACTCGAACATAACGTGATCAAGCCCGAGACGCGCGTGACCTGTCCCGGCGAGATCGTGGTGGAAGGCTTCGCCATCTCCTGCGCGAACGTGCCCCAGGGGATCGGTACGTACCCCTTCAAGAGTGCCTACACTTTCTCGGTCAACGCCATTTTCGCCGATGTCGGCGCGCGGCTGCTCGGGTGGAGCCGGCTGGAGGAGACGGCGTTTCGCTTCGGCTTCGGTTCCCGGCTGGCCTTCACGCTGCAGACCTCCCGTTCGCAGCTCTACGGCCCCCGCGCCGACCGTACCCAGGTGCTTCTTGCGACAACGGCCTTTGGCCAGGGCGAACTTCTGGCGACGCCGCTGCAGATGGCCGTCGTTGCCGCCGTCGTGGCCAACGACGGCGTCCTCGCGCAGCCCCACCTGGGACTAAACGTCCTCGACGCGCAGGGGGGCCGGCTTCGTGCTGCCGAACCGTCGTCGAGCCGGCGCGTGTTGTCCCTCGACGTTGCGCGCACGATGAAGGACTTCATGCTTTCTGTCGTGGAGAACGGTCAGGCGAACGGTGTCTCCATCCCCGGCGTGACGGTGGCGGGGAAGACGGGCACGGCGGAGAGCGGTCGCGCGGGTGTGTCACATGCGTGGTTCATCGCCTTCGCTCCGGCTGAGAATCCGACGATCGCTATCGCCGTCGTTGTCGAGGGGGGTGGCCAGGGCAGCGTGGTCGCGGCGCCCATCGCTGGCCAGGTGATCAGGGCGGCTTTGGCGCGATGAGTGAAGACAGCACGACTTTCATCGAACGCATCCTGGAGCGCGGCGCCCGCGTGATCGCCGGCGGCCAGCTCCACCCCGCGGAGATTCTCGCCGAAGTCGAGGACGCCGCGCGCCGTGGCCTGCGCGACGGAGTTATGCCGAACCAGTTCGTGATCTCGTTCAATGAGGCTGACTTCACCGGCTTCACGCCGGCCCTCCCGGGTCTGAGGAACCAGATAGAACGACTGCTCGACCGCATCGAGGCACGCGAGGGCTACACCCGGCTAGGCCACCGGTTGGTGCAGTTCCAGGCTGCGCCGGGGGTGAGGCCAGGGGACACAGGCGTCTCTGCGCGCTTCGCCGACATGCGCCATCGTCCTCCGACTCGCGCGGCGGCAGGGGTGACCCAGCGGCTGCAACGGCAACTGGGCTACGCGCTCGTGACAAGCGAAGGTGAGCGTATCGAGCTCACCCACACGCCCTTTGCAATCGGCCGCTCTTCGGGGAATGACCTTGTTCTGGCGAACCTGGCGGTGTCCCGGGCTCACGCCCGGATCATCGAGCAAGACGGAGGTTTGGTGATCGAGGATCTCGGCAGCCGCAACGGGGTTTTCGTGGACCGGGAGCGGGTGACGCAGGCGCCGCTGACGCCCGGCCAGGTGATCCGCATTGGCGACCTTTACCTCTGGCTGGAACGGCGTCCGTGAGCGATTCGGGCGAGCTTCTGGCGCTCAGGCTCGGCCTGATCGCAGTGATCTTTCTATTTGTCCTGGCGGCCGGACTGGTGCTGCGTTCGGGGCTGGCGCCGCGCGCCCGGAGCGGGCCGCGGACGCGGACGACCGCCCGCCTGGTGGTGCTTGCGCCCGCTCGCACCGGGCTCGACGCGGGCTCGGAGTTCCCGCTGGCGGGAGAGACCACGATCGGACGTGATGACACCAACGGGATCGTCCTGGTCGACCCGTCCGTATCGGGTCAGCACGCCTCCCTCGAACGGACGGCGGAGGGGTGGCTCATCCGGGACCTGAGGAGTACGAACGGGACGCTCGCCGGAACGCGCAGCGTCGACGAACGGGGCGTCGTCCTGCGGGAGGGCCAGGAGCTGCGCATCGGGGTGGTGCGCTTTCGCTTCCACGGCTAGCGATTGCCCGGCTCGCCCGGCCAAGCGATGATCGCGCGGCCCCGCGCTTCGCGGAGCGTGAGGTGGCCGTGGACGAAATCTTCGACGTCGTCGTGGTGGGCGCAGGGTCGTCCGGCGCCGTGATCGCAGCGCGTGCCAGTGAAGACCCGCGACGCAGCGTGTGTTTGATCGAGGCCGGGCCGGACTATCCGCAGGTGGCGCAGACGCCCTACGACCTGGTCAACAGTCACCAGAACTCGACCCGCGACCACGATTGGGGCTTTGCCTACCAGGCGACGGCCGCCGGCCGTTCGCAACCCTTCCCGCGGGGCCGGGTGACGGGTGGTTCCAGCGCCGTGAACACCACGATCGCCTTGCGTGGGATGCCTGAGGATTATGATCGCTGGGCCGCCGGGGGCTGCCCGGAGTGGGCATGGGAGAAGGTGCTGCCAGCATTCCGCCGCCTCGAACGCGACCTCGACTATGGCGAGCTGCCCTACCACGGTGACGCCGGGCCTATCTCGATACGCCGCTACGACCAGAGCGAGCTGACGCTGGTGCACCAGGCGTTCCTCGAGGCGAGCCGCGAGCTCGGCTACCCCGGCTGTCCCGACGCGAACGACCCCCTCAGCTCCGGCGCCGGCCCTCACCCCATGAACAAGCTGGGGCGGCTGCGGATCTCGACCGCGATCGGCTACCTTGCGCCGGCGCGCGCCAGGCCGAACCTCAGGATCCTGCCAGGCACGCATAGCCGCAGACTGGTCATCGAGGGTGGCCGAGCGACAGCGGTGGAGGTCGAGTGCGATGGTGTCGTCTCGATCGTCCGCGCGCGACTGATCGTGCTCTGCGCGGGGTCGCTCCAGTCTCCGCCCATCCTTCTCCGCTCGGGGGTTGGGCCGCGGACGGAACTCGAGCGGCTCGGCGTCGACCTTGTGCGCGACGTCTCGGGCGTCGGCGAGAACCTTCGTGACCACCCTGCGCTCGCCGTCCTGTGCAGGGTCAAGGACCCGGCGATCCTCGATGGCGACCACCCGATCGTGCAGACGATCCTCCGCTACACAGCGCCGGGCAGTAGCGAGCGCAACGACCTCCAGATCGAAGCGTTCTCATTCTCGCCCCGAGGCGGAAACCTCGACTGCTTTGCCATCGCCGCCGTGCTTGAAGAGGTGAAAGGCCGAGGACGATTGCGACTTGGTTCGGCCGACCCGCGCGCCGCACCCGTGACCGAACAGCGCTTCTGCGAGGACGAACGCGACCGCAGCCGCCTGCGAGCGGCCTTTCGTGACACGATCGCTTTCACCGAGACCGTGGCGTATCGCGACATCATCGCCGAGGTGCTTTTTCCCGCGCCGGACCGGGAGCTTACGGATGAGGCGATCGACAATCTCTTGCTGCGGCTCTCGGCCAGCGGCTTTCACCCCTGTGGCACTCTGAAGATGGGCCCCCGATCTGATCCTGGCGCCGTCGTCGATCAGTTCGGGCGCTGTTACGCGGTGGAGGCGCTCGTCGTGGCCGATGCCTCGATCATGCCATCGGCGCCACGGGCGAACACAAATCTCACCAGCATCATGATCGGGGAGAAGGTCGGTGAGTGGATCCGCACGCGGCCGGACTGGTACGGCCTCTGACGCCGGCGAGCGCCAGTGGTACAATTGGCGGTATGAAGGTCAAGACATCGGTGAGGCTCTCGCCCGAACTACTCGCAGCCATCGACCACGCTCGCGCTGGCGCCGGGAATCGTTCGGCCTTCCTCGAATCCGCCGCCTGGCGCGTCATTCGGGAGGCCGAACGGGTCGCCCGCGATGCGCGCGACATCGCCATTCTGAACGAGATCGCCGATGGCAAGCGCGGCGAGCCTCCGGATGTCCTCGCCTACAGCGTCCCCTGGCAGGAATTGGGCGATGACTTTACGGAGGCTGACCTCGTTCATGCTTCGCGGTGAACTCTATCGCACGGAAGTGACCACGCCCGCCGATCCACGACGATTCCGCGCGTACCTCATCGTCAGCCGTCCCGCCTTCCTGGCGTCGCGCTACCAGTCCGCCATTTGCGTGCCCGTTTACAGCACCCGCGGCGGACTCGACACTGAGGTCGCGGTCGGCGTGGAATCCGGGCTCGCACATGACAGCGCGCTGCGTTGCGATGAGGTCACGTCGGTGCCAAGGACGGCGCTTCGCACGTACCTCGGGTCGCTCACACCGGACAAGCTCGCTGAGGTTGACCGAGCGCTTGCCATCGCGGTCGGCATCGACCACCTCCTTGCGTTCCCGTGAGCCTCTTTCACTTCAGCGAGAACCCGTCGATCGAGATGTTCGTCCCCAGGCCGCCCACGGCGCCAGCGACCCGTCCGCCGGGAATGGAGTGGTTGAACGGCCCCCTCCTGTGGGCGATCGACGATGGCACGCACCCATGTACTTCTTCCCGCGCGAATGTCCCCGCGTCCTCTGGTGGCCGCTCGCCACGACCTCTCCCGCCGCCCTCGACCGTTACTGGGGTGACCGCGCGGCGACCCGGATGATCGCCTGCATAGAGTCGGCCTGGCTGCCGCGCCTTCGGTAACGCTCTACCGGTATGCGTTGGCGCCGGACACCTTCGAAAACCTCCATGACCACGCGCACGTCAGCCGCGACACCGTCCGGCCGCTCGCCGTCGAGCCGATCGACGATCTTCCCGCAGCGCCGGGAGAAGCGGGCCTGGAGCTGCGCCTGATGCCAACCCTCGCTCCCCTCCGGCAGATGCGGGAAACGACGCTTCACGTCTCCGGCATCCGCCTCCGGAACGCAACGGACTGGGCGCTGTAGCCAGGGCTGACCCTGACTGCGGAAGTGTTTGCGTAGCACGAACAGGAGCTAGCAGCTAACAGCTAGAAGCGAAATTGGAGGCGCCAGTCGGATTCGAACCGGCGATGGAGCTTTTGCAGAGCTCTGCCTTACCACTTGGCCATGGCGCCCCGTGACTGACAGGAAATGGTGCCCAGGGTGAGATTTGAACTCACACGCCCAAAAGGACACTGCCCCCTCAAGACAGCGTGTCTGCCGTTCCACCACCTGGGCACGTTCAACCATCGTACGAACCAGTGACGCTCTGCGGCAAGCCGCATGAGGGAGGGCGTCAGCCGCATCGCGTTTTGGCAGGGGCGGCAGGATTCGAACCCGCGACCGGTGGATTTGGAGTCTCGCCGGGCAAGATCCGAACCCAAGTAGCCTGCTCGAAGCTACTGCGGCAAGCGTGGTGCCCGTCTCCCCTGAAAGTCCTCTCGTCACCTCATCGTCAGCGGTGAGGCGAGGATCTTATCGTGCCTGACCGTTGATATCCAGTTCCCGGTTGACCTCGGGGTTCCGCCCGTCCCTGCAGCGCCAGCACGACCATGAAGTCCCTGCCGTAGGGACCGCTGGCGGCCGATCGCCGCGCCCGGAGGGCCATTGGCAGAGCCCGGCATCTATGTCGCTGGAGCGCGTTGGTTGCCGGGGCTCCTACAATGTTTGCACGGCGGTCCTTCGTCTTCTTGCGGCCATCGTTCACTCCTTGCAACGACCTGACGGGAGGATTGTGTTCCGCCTCAGGCGGCTGCAATCGGCCGGGATGGATTACAAGGCTCGCGTGGCAAGCAACCTGCC
>JAYUAG010000102.1:0-2405 GCA_043741475.1 Thermoflexaceae bacterium
CATGTTCCGGATCATCATCGGCGGAGACTCGCCCGCGCCAGTCGAGGACCACGACCCGCGCGACCTCCCGCCGTCGACCTTCGCCCGCGCCACACCGCGCGAAACGACCCGCCTTCTCAACCTGGCGATGATCAACCACGGCGTCCAGCTGTTTGGCGATGGTGGCAGCGTCTCTGCCGTGCATTCGCCCGCGGATATCGACCGCGCGCTGGAGGCGTGGGGAGCCTCGCTGCAAGACCTCCGGGGGGAGCGCTCACCGGCGTAAAGTTTCAGCGGCCCCGGGCCCGCACCGGGTGAACGTAAGATGTGGCACTGGTGGGGGCGACAAGACTGCCGAATGCCATCATATGACGTGGCGCCTTCTCTTCTGGGCAGCGCTGGCTGTGTTCTTCGCGGGCGCCGCGGCGACGATACCGGCGCCGGGCCCCGGAGAGCACTTCGGCCGGCTGGGGGCATTGTCTGCTGTAGGAGCGGGCTGCGTATTCGTCTTCGCCACGATCGTCTTTGTGATCGCGTTGGACGCTGGCGAATGGTCGCCGGTGGCGCTTGCGAGCGGCTGCATCGCGATGTCAGAAGGCATCGTCCTGAGCTACTTATTCGACGGCCACATCGGTTTCATTCCTTCCTCAACCGGCGCCGGGTTGGCCCCGGTCTGGGGTCTGGCGAGTGCCGGGGCGCTGTTCGCACTCGCCTCAAGAGGGGCGGCGCCGGTGAGCCCGGGAGGTCGAACCTGGGTTCGGCTAACCCTCGTTTTGGCGCCAATCGCGCTTGCGGCGCCGCCGCTTCTGTTCGTGGCGCTACCGGAAGCGATCCCATCAGGCTGGGTCTTGAACCTCGCCGCCGGCGGTTCGGCGGCGGCATACCTGGCCGCGGGCGCCGCGTTCCTGCGCGTCCATCGTTTCCTCCGGCTCCCGTTCAGCGCGGCGGTCGCCGGGGCGAGCTTCGCATTTTGCCCTCTCGTCCTCGTCGTTTCTGCAGGCGGGATTGTGGGCTTGCCCGATGCAGCGATCGAGGCGGCGGCTCTTTCCGCGGGCGTTCTGCCAGTAGCAGCCTTCATCATGGAACAGCGGTCCCGGCCCGGGTTGCGCACGATCGTGCTTGGCATCTCGTTCCCTGGCGCCGTCGGGGCGTTCAGGCGGGGCCACCCCGCAGCCCTGAGGACACTCCTCGCCGCGGCGAGCACGCGCGACGGACTCGAAGGCCATCTCGACCGCGTCGCCGACCTCTCAGTTTCATTCGGTGCGGCACTTGGGCTGGGGGCGGGCGAACTGCGGCTCGTGTCGCTCGCAGCACAAGCACATGACATCGGCAAGGTCTATGTGCCCGCGAGCATCCTCGACAAACCCGGAAACCTGACCGACAGAGAACGAGACGTTGTCCGCGAACACTCGCGCTTGGGCTGCGAGCTGCTCGCGCGCGCGCCGGGCCTGACCGAAGCCGCGCCGGTTGTGCGAGACCACCACGAACGCTGGGACGGGACGGGATATCCCGCCGGACGCGCGGGCACATCCATATCAAGAGCCGCTCGGCTCCTGGCCATCACAGATGTGTTCGATGCTCTCACGCATTCTCGATCGTACAAGGGCGCCTGGACAATCGAGGCGGCCCTCGCGGAAATCGAGCGGGATGCCGGGAGCCACTTCGACCCTGAGCTGGCCCGATTGTTTGTTCGGTATGCGCGCCAGGCAATTCCACGCGTTGAAGAGGAGCAGGGCCCGCGGCGGGCCATAAGCCTGGAAGCATGGCGCCGGCAGCACGGGCAACACCGTGGCAGGACGATCGCAGCCTGAACAGCGCGCCGCACGGCATTGACCGGCACTTTGCGCCCCACCCGCGGATCGGCTTAACTCAGGCCACACCACTCCCTGGAGCTCTCCATGCAGCACGTCCGTCTCGGGCGCACCGGTCTTCGCGTCTCCCGCCTCTGCCTCGGCGCCATGACCTTCGGCTACCAGGTGAATGAGCCCGCCTCGTTCGCGATCCTGGACAAGGCCTTCGGCGGCGGCGGCGGCGTCTCTGCCGCGCATTCGCCCGCGGATATCGACCGCGCGCTGGAGGCGTGGGGAGCCTCGCTGCAAGACCTCCGGGGGGAGCGGGCGCCGTAGGATCTGCATAGTCGATTCCGGTCATGTTGTCATATGGCGTGTTCGTGACATACAATCGATGCGTGACAAGAACGCCGCAACGCACTGCAACCACGCGCACCGCCACAACGAGGATCTCGGCGGGCGGGCGGATCGTCATACCCGCGGACTTCCGGGCAGCCCTCAACCTCGACGTCGGCGATTCTGTCGCGTTGAGCTGCGAAGACGGCGAGTTGCGGGTCACCTCCGTGGCAGAACGCATTCGGCGCGTCCAGGAACACGCGGCGAAACATACAATCAAGCATGGGATCAAGCCCGGGT
>JAYUAG010000103.1:0-2395 GCA_043741475.1 Thermoflexaceae bacterium
GTCCGCGCCCTTACCATGCTCCAGGGCCACGCCAACGAGACCGCCGCCGCGGGCGCGGGGCTCGCGCAGCTCGCTGAACTCGCGTCAGGTTCGCCGGAGGTCGCCGCCGCCATCCGCCTCGGCAACCTTGCCTCGATAGACTCCTTGGAGGGTGGTCCGGCATTTCGCGAAGCCTTCGCGCGATACCTCGACGAGTACGGACAGAGCACCCAGACCTGGTTCGAGTTCCACCGCCCTACCTGGAGTGAAGACGCGGGCGCTCCGCTCGCCGCCATCGCCGCGATGCTCGACCGGCCGGGCGCAACGCGGGAGGCTCACGCCCGCGCCGCCGACGGTCGTGAACGGGCCATCGCTGCGGCCATGGCCGCCCTGCCCGGCGAAGGCGAACGCCAACAACTCCGGGGCATCCTCACCGCCACCGAAGGCTACGTCGCCATCATCGAAGACCGGGCCCGCTGGCAAATGACGCTGGCTGCATCGCAACGCTGGCCCGCCCTCGCCCTCGGCCGCAAGTTGGCCGCGCAGGGCAAGCTTGCCGCCTCGGACGACGTGTTTCTCTTTCACGTCAGCGAACTTCAGCAGGCCGCCGAGCATGCTGCGACCGATCTCCGGCTGCTTGCCGCCGAACGCCGGACCGCGCTCGGCCGCTGGGCAAAGCTCGTCCCCCCCGAGACGCTGGGCGCGCCCCTCCCTCCCGGCATCGAGGGCAATCTCATGTTCGGCAAGATGTTCGGCGTGGGCCGACCCAACGCGCCCGCTGAAGAAGGGGTCATCCTCGGCCTGCCTGCAAGCGGCGGCCGCGTGCGCGGCGTCGCTCGCGTCATCCTCGACCTCGACGATGGCGACCGTTTTGCCGACGGCGAGGTCCTCGTCTGTCCGTTCACAGCGCCGCCCTGGACGCCGCTGTTCGCCGTCGCCGCAGCGGTCGTAACCGACGCTGGCGGAGTCCTCTCTCACGCCGCTATCGAAGCGCGCGAGTACGCCATCCCCGCCGTCGTCGGCGCGAAAGACGGCACCCGTCGCATCCCCGACGGCGCCCTCGTCGAAGTCGACGGCGACGCCGGCACGATCACGATCCTGGCCGAGGGGCGGAAATGAATGATCGGGACCGAGGCCTCAGCGTTTCGCCCGCTGCGGCGACGTGGCCAAAGGGCGTAGCAAGGGCCGCGGAGAGGTGTCGCGGCGGGCGTCGCAGCTGGCTTTAGACACTGGTGCCCGCGCAAGAGGGAGGGTTCGAGGCGCCGCCTCTCCGCAGCTAACCGGACCCGCAGCGGGCAAGAGAAAGGGCAGGCCCATCTTTGCTGGAGCCTGCCCACTTCTCTAGTGAGGATTCTCATCCCCGCTGGCTTGAGACATGTCCACGATAGGGCACCGTCAAGGAGCCGTCACGGAGCCGTCAGGGGACCGTCATCGGACGCGACAATCGCGCAGGGCACGGCCCGCCGGCAGCGAATGGAGCGAAACGCTACGATACCGCCGCGTGAGGGTGAGAAGTAAGCAATGTCGCAGATTCGTGTAGTCGTGTCCGGCTCCGGAAAGATGGGCCGCCAGGTCGCTTCTGCCTTGGCGGCAGCGGACGGACTTGAGCCGGTCGCTTACGTGGACGGACTCGCAACCGGTACCACGCTCGACGGCCTGCCCGTCTTCACGGCCGCGGCGGCGTGCTTTGCCGAAACGAAGCCTGACGTCGTCATCGACTTCACCAACGCCGCCTGGACGCCGTCGCTCGCCGAGGCCGCGCTCGCCCACCACGTCCGGCTCGTCATCGGCACAACCGGGCTGACCGCAGAGTTCCTCGACTGGCTCAAAGCCGCCTGCGACGAGGAGAAGGCCGGCGCCGTCGTCGCCTCCAACTACGCGATCAGCGCCGTGCTCATGATGGCCTTCGCTCGCCAGGCCGCCCGCTTTTTCGACAACGCGGAGATCATCGAGCTCCACCACGATCAGAAGGTCGATGCCCCCAGCGGCACCGCCAAGACGACCGCCGAACTGATGCGGGCGGAGCGCAAGTCCCCGTTCATCCATCCACCAACGCACCTGGAGACGGTCGCCGGCACACGGGGCGGCGAACTCGGCGGGATCGCGATCCATTCCGTGCGCTTGCCCGGCCTCGTCGCCCACCAGGAAGTGATTTTCGGCGCCCTCGGCCAGACCCTCACCATCCGCCAGGACAGCACGGGTCGTGAGTCCTACATGCCCGGCGTCATCGCCGCCACCCGCGCCGTGATGACGCTGGACCACCTCGTCGTTGGTCTGGACGAACTCTTCGGCCTCACGTGACGTTACCGGGCCGGGTGCGGGAACCGCGCGCGTCAGCAAGCGGGTAGGATTCTCTCGACCGTCTCCGGCGCGCCAGACCGTGGTTGATTCGTCCATCTGGTTAACCTATCATTTA
>JAYUAG010000104.1:0-2393 GCA_043741475.1 Thermoflexaceae bacterium
CGCTTACGTACCCGCTGGCTCCGGAGCGAGTGGGCTAGCGGCCGGGGCGCAGCGCTTCGTTCAAACCGTCGGCGATCATGGTTGTCGCGAGCACGGTGAGCATCAACGCGGCCCCCGGAAAGACGAAGAGCCACCAGGCGGTTCGCAAGAAGCGCTGCGAATCGTTCAGCATTTGTCCCCAGGTCACGAGGCTCGGGTCGCCGAGGCCGAGGAAGCTGAGTCCAGCCTCCGTGAGGATCGCTCCGCCGACTTGAGTGGCGGCGATCACCATTACCGGTGCGAATGCGTTGGGAAGGATGTGACGCAGCATCATGCGGATGTGCCCGGCCCCGATCGCGCGCGCGGCCTCCATAAAGTCGCGACCGCGAATGGTAAGCACCTGTGCGCGCAGGACGCGGGCGGTGCCGGGCCAGAACGTCAGGCCCAGGATTAGCGAGACGAGCCAGAGCCCACTGCCGAAAACGGTGATCATGAGCAGGGCGAGGAAGAACCGGGGCATGAGCTGAAAGGTCTCGGTGACACGCATCAGGAAATCGTCGACGTATCCGCCGAAATAGCCCGCTACGATGCCGACCACGCCGCCGAGGGCCAGGGAAGTAGCAGCGGTGACGAGTCCCACAAGCAGAGCAGCGCGCGTACCGTAGACGACGTTGCTGAACGTGTCGCGGCCCAGGTCATCGGTGCCGAACCAGTGCGCCCCAGAGGGTGCGATGAGCGGGTCTGCGTTGCCAACCTTGGGCGGCGACGACGAAATCTGGGCCGCGAAGAGGGCAACGCAGACGAGGCTCACGAGGAGGGCCAGGCCAACGACCGCCATCGGCTGCCGCAGGTAGCGGGTCACCCAGTGCGTCCTCGCCAGGTGCGGCAGCCTCCGGGAAGCAGCGGGGCGGAGTGTTTGTAGGGAACCGCTGTCAGCCATACGTCACTCGCGGGTCGAGCAGTACGTAGGCGATGTCCGTGACCAGGTTGGCGATCACCACGCTTGCGGAAGAGACGATGAACATCGCCATGAGGAGGGGATAATCGCGGGTCAAGGCGGCCTGGAAGAGCAGACGGCCCAGCCCGGGCCAGGCGAAAACGATCTCCACCAGCACGGCGCCAGTCAGCAGGGTGCCCACTCGCCCCCCCAACACGGTGATGATCGGGAGGAGAGCGTTGCGGAGCATGTGGCGGTAGGTGACGGTGCGCTCTTTGAGGCCCTTGGCACGTGCTGTGCGCACGAAGTCCGCTCCTTCCAAGTCTCGGAGCGAAGCATCCGTGATCCGGATAAGGAGTCCGACTTCGGCAAGACTAAGCGCGACCGCGGGCAACACGAGATGTTCAGCGATATCGAGGATGCGGCGGACGCCGAGGTAGTCAGAGCGGGGCGACTCCATCCCGAACGTGGGGAAGAGGCCCATCCGGAAGGCGAAGAAGAGGATAAGGAGCTGACCGACCCAGAACACGGGAACGGCATAGCCCAATGCGGCTCCCGTGCGGATGAACGTTCCAACCCATCCGCCTCGATAGCGTGCCGCGAGCACACCGCCGAAGATGCCGATGACTGAGGCGAGGGCCTGGGCGGTAAGCATGAGCAATAGAGTGGCGGGGACTCTTTCGAGGATGATGGAGAAGACGCCCTGCCCGTAGCTAAACGAGTAGCCAAAGTCCCCCCGCGCGGCGTTGAGTAGGTATCGCCCGTATTGCTGCGCAATGGGTTCGTCGAGGCCGTACCTGGCGCGCTGTTCTGCGAAGTACTGGGTACTGCCCTGGTCGCCGGCCAGGAACGTGATCGGATCTCCGGGGGCGAGGTGCACGAGTGTGAAGTTGATCGTGAGGACGACAAACATCAGCGGAACCGCCTGCAAGAGCCGGCGGGCAATGTACGCGGCGAGACGGCCGTCCACGAGTGGACCTCCCTGGCAAAACCAACCTCCGCCAAGGCGGCGGTGCTGACGGTCAGTCTTGGCGAGCTATTTGTCGAGCCAGGCGTACTCGGCCAGACTACTGGTCCATGGGCGCAGGTCCTTCAGATTCGCCTGGACGGCGTAGGCGTTACGCGATTCCAAGAGCCAGAAGTAGGGCATATCCGCGAGCAGCGCCTTCTGCAGCTCCGTGTAAATCGGCACCCGCTTTTCGCGCACCACCTCAGACACGCCCCGGTTGAAGAGATCGTCCACCTTGGGGTTGCGGTAGCCTGCGCCGTTTGAGAAGAGCACGGGCTTAATGTTGGTGGAATCGTAGACGCGGCGAACTCCAATCTCAGGGTCAGGGCCGTTGCAATAGGAAGCAAAGCCGAGATCGAAATCGCGCTTGATGAATACCGTCTGGTTGGCCTCATTGACCTCCAGCAGTTTGAGTTCGAGGGCGACGCCGACGGCCGCAAAGTTCTCTTTGAGGATCTCCGCCAGCTT